>JAKSCW010000204.1 GCA_022360375.1 Balneolales bacterium | reverse complement strand
CCTACGCGTTACTCACCCGTGCGCCACTTTCCACTCAGGGCAAGCCCTGAGCTTCTCGTTCGACTTGCATGTGTTAAGCCCGCCGCCAGCGTTCGTCCTGAGCCAGGATCAAACTCTCCATTGTAAATACATAATATATACTCCGTGAGCCTGACCCTACGCTTCCTTACATTCAAAAGAATATCAAGTTTACTAGCTCGCACAAACAATCTGTTTTATGCTTCAATATATTCAAAGAACTTTTCTGCCTCAAAATTTCCACGACAGATTCCAAAGATACGGGATTAATACTCCCTATGTCAACAGTAGAATCAAAAAAAGATTAAATATTTTCGATACAACCTGACATAAAAAAAGTGATGCCGAAACAGCATCACTTTAAATCAATAAGTACAAATTACTTAATTCTCAGACTTCTCTTCTTCGTCTGATTCTTCTGCCTCAGCAGATACTTCACTTTCGGTTTCAGCTTCAACTTCTGGAACAGTTTCTTCAACTGATTCTTCTGTTTCAGCTACAGTGTCTTCAACAACCGGAGCCGGAGCTTCGGCTTGCTTAGGAGCTGAAGATTTACCTGCCCTGCGGGTTCGCTTCTTCTTGGTTGTTTTACCGCCTTCTGGCCTAATGTCGTTGTAATCTACCAATTCGATAATTGCCATTTCAGCACCATCACCTTGGCGAAATCCAATTTTGATTACCCGGGTATATCCACCATCCCGATCTGCAGCTTTAGGGCCAATTTCATCAAAGAGCCTGGTAACTGTATGCTTTTCCTGAAGCGCAGAGAACACCATTCTCCTGTTTTGATGATTATCTACTTTAGCTCTTGTGATAAGCGGTTCAATAAATCTTCTAAGCTCTTTTGCTTTGGCAACAGTGGTAGTAATTCTATGATCCGGAGCTTTAACTAACGCAGTGGTCAAAGCACGCATCGTTGCTTTTCTGTGCGATGCCGTTCTGCTTAGCTTTCGGCCTTTTACTCTATGGCGCATGATTCAATCCCTTCTTAGTCTAAATATTTGGCTACATCCATTCCGAATTGAAGATTTTTTTCTTCAATTACCTCAATCAATTCTGTAAGAGATTTCTTACCAAAGTTCCGGAATTTCAATAAATCTTGTTCGTCCCTGGCAACCAACTCACCAATAGAATTGATGTTCGCGGATTTCAAACAATTGTATGCACGAACACTTAAGTTCAAGTCTTCAATACTGGTTCTTAACAGATTCGCAATACGTTGTTTTTCTGCATCCACTTCTTCTTCTTCTTGTGTGAATGGCTCTTCAATTTTTTCGGTAATAAACTTCTCGATGTGTTCTTTAAGAATCTTTCCAGCAAGTGTTAATGCCTCTTTAGCATTCACAGAACCATCGGTTTCAACGTCCATTACTAATTTTTCATAGTCCGTTCTTTGACCAACACGAACGTTCTCCACGTTGAATTTCACAGACTTAATTGGAGTGAAAATGGCATCAATGGGAATCAAATTAATGTCTTCTTCTTCAAAAGACATTTCCTCTGCAGGAACATATCCACGACCACGACCTACACGAAGTTCGATTTCCAACTCAGCATCGTCGGCCAGATTAGCAATTACTAAATCAGTATTAAGCACCTCATACTCGGCAGTAGCATTATCGATGTCAGCAGCAGTTAAGGTTCCACCACCATTTTTTGAAAGGTGAATTACGCCTCCTGATTGCTCTACCTGCTTAAATCGCACTTGTTTGAAGTTAAGAATGATCTCGTATACATCTTCTTTAACACCAGTAATGCTGGAATATTCATGGTCCACGCCGTTAATTTTAACCGCAGTGATGGCAATACCAGGTAAAGAGGATAGCAACACTCTTCTGAACGAGTTACCAATGGTTACTCCAAATCCTCTTTCCAGTGGCTGTAAAACGAAAGTACCGAAGCTGTTATCATCTTTAACAACATCTAAACTTTCTGGCATTTGAATGCTATAGTTACTCATAATACAGTAAACTTTTAAAATTACTTCGAATAAAGCTCGACAATGAGCTGTACATTGATGTTTTCAGGAATTTCTTCCATGGTAGGAGCGTATAAATATTTACCGCTCTTTGATTTTTGATCCGTTTCAACCCACTTATATTTGTTTCTTGGCGCAGTACTTAAAGAATCAACTACAACTTCCAAGTCACGGGATTTCGGGCGAAGTGCAATTACATCTCCATCTTTCACAGCGAATGATGGAATATTTACAGTTTCTCCATTAACTGTAATGTGTTTGTGAGATACTAACTGGCGAGCTTGCCGACGAGTTTTAGCAAACCCCATACGAAATACGGTATTGTCTAAACGGGATTCAAGCGCCTGAAGTAAGTTTTCACCTGTAACTCCACCTTTTGCACTAGCTGCTTCATACAGGTTGCGGAATTGCTTTTCCAACAAACCATACGTGTATTTTGCTTTTTGCTTCTCTTCCAGCTGAACTGCGTATTCTGATTTACGCTGGAAACGAGAACGTCCGTGCTGACCAGGACCATAAGGTTTACGCTCTAGTGCTTTACTTGCACCAAAAATGGGCTCTTTAAACCTACGTGCTTTCTTTTGTTTTGGGCCTCTATATCTTGCCATTTCTTACAGAATTTCGAATTAAACTCTTCTACGTTTTGGGGGGCGGCAGCCATTGTGCGGAATAGGAGTCCTGTCAATAATAGAAGAAACTTCTAAACCAGCATTTGCCATTGCTCGAACTGCAGCTTCACGACCGGAACCAGGACCTTTCACAAACACCTGTACTTTTCTTAGTCCCATTTCATGTGCTGCCCTTGAAGCAGTTTCAGCACTCATTTGCGCCGCATAAGGAGTGTTCTTTCTGGAACCTTTGAAGCCTTCTTTTCCAGCAGAAGACCAGGAAAGTACATTCCCATTAATATCAGTAATAGTAACGATTACATTATTGAAAGTAGCTTTTACAAAAGCCATTCCATTAGGATCGCTTACCTGCTTTTTCTTTTTTCTTTTCGCGGCTGCTGAGCCTGCTTGTTTTTTAGCCATGTTTACTTAACTAATAAATTACTTTTTCTTTCCGGCAACGGTTCGCTTCTTACCTTTTCGCGTACGAGCGTTAGTCTGGGTTCTTTGGCCACGTACGGGCAGTCCCTTTCTGTGACGAACTCCACGATAAGCTCCAATCTCAATCAAGCGACGAATATTACCATTTACTTCGCTACGAAGCGCACCTTCTACTTTATACTCATCATCAAGTACCGTACGAATTGCACTCACTTGCTCGTCTGTCCAGTCTACCACCTTGATATTTGGATCAATTTCCAATCGCTCAAGAATTTTTTGCGACTGTGTACGGCCAATTCCGTGAATGTAAGTAAGACCAATCAGGCCTCTTTTTTGTTTTG
>JAKSCW010000152.1 GCA_022360375.1 Balneolales bacterium | reverse complement strand
GTTCAAACTTTATCCAGCCTATCCAAACCCATTTAACCCCTCTACAACTATTACTTTCGATTTACCAGAACAGGGAAGAGTTCGGGTAGATGTATTTGACATAGGAGGCAGATTGGTATCTATATTAGCTAACCAAAACTATCAGCAAGGTAATCATCAGTTGGTATTTGATGCCTCGGGTTTAGCCAGTGGGGTATATATCATTCGCGCAAACATAGCTGGAAACCTGCAAACACAACGAATTACTCTCATCAAATAATTTCTAATTAATGTTCGCTCCTGGTCACTTTTAATACTGACCAGGAGCTTTTTTAGTTATGAAGTATTCCCTCATTCCATTTCTAATTGCATGTATCTTCGCCGGTTGCGGTAAGCAATCAGGTTTCACTGTAAAGGTGGATATGTCTCATGAACGGGACCAGGGAAGGTTTAACCCGGAAGACGGTGACATTGTGAGCATGTTGAGTAGTGTTAATGATTGGGAGCCGGGAGTTGATCAACTGGAAGACCCCGAGGGAGACTGGATTTTTGAGATAGACTTGGACCAGGTTTCAGATACTCTGGAATTTAAATTCGCTATAAGCTCTGAGGTAAACCTGGATTTACCGAACGCGGGTTTAGAGATAATACCGAACAGGAGATTGCCGGGAGAGGTGCTTAAGAATGATCCACCTGTTTTGATTTTTAACAGGAACTGGAATCCATACAAGGTGGAAGATATTACGTTTAAGGTATCCATGAACAACCAGGAAGTACTCGATTTTTTTGACCCGGAAAGAGACCAGGTGGTAGTTACGGGTTCTTTTCTAGGTTGGGATGCAAATGGTATTGTCATGGATGATAAAGATGGAGATGGCATATACGAAAGAACTGTGCCTGTTGAACTGAATTCGGATCAGCCTCAATGGTTTAAATTCAAAATGATTAAACACGAAGATTTTACCGGGTATGTACCAAATGGTGGTTGGGAAATAACCGAGGATCGGGTGGTGTCTCTTTCCAATAATCAGCTGCACTACTTTAATAATCAGCAGAGGATTGCTCGTTTTATTGTTGATTCAGCATGGTTAAACCAGCAGTCTGAAAACGGCATCGAAGCTTCTGATATGTATCAAATCAGGTTTTACGTGGGGGAGGATAGTTACTTATCAGATCCTTTAGAACATACTGATTCCGGAGAGCTTGAAGTCTCCATAAGTATTCCTTTACAAGTGGACAGACTGGTTTGGACCATTGTTGAGAATCAAAGCTCGGAATTAATTGCTCCTACGGAAAGTGTGGTTACACATTTGGGTAAGAAAATCATTATTCCTTAGGGATTTTGGAACTCAGTTATAAAACCGTTGGGTTCGTATTTCTGATCGGATGTTGCTCACTTCTGATAGACCCATACGCCTATAACGCGATAACAGCTCCCAAAAACCTGCTTTTTTCCATCGGGGCACCTTTATTCCTGGTGCTCTGTCTCCTTCGGTCTAAATCCATCCATATTGGAATAATTCCGTTGCTCTATTTTTTACGAGTTGTATGGCTTGCCATAGGAAATCC
>JAKSCW010000154.1 GCA_022360375.1 Balneolales bacterium | reverse complement strand
ATCCCTACGAACGATTTAAAGAAATTCAGCAAAAAGACCCCATCCTTCGTGAGTTGGTGGAGCGATTCGGGGCAGAACTTGAATACTAAAACAGATTATCATGGATTTTAATATGGCCGATATGTTTGGCAAAATTCAGGAAATGCAATCCAAAATGCAGGAAACGCAGGCCAAGCTTGGCGAAATAGTTGTAGAAGCCGATGCCGGCGGCGGCATGGTAAAAGTAACGGCGAATGGACTTCGAAAGATAATCTCCATCACATTAGACAAGGATGTTGTTGACCCTGCGGATACCGAAATGTTAGAAGATTTAGTAGTTGCTGCCGTAAACAAAGCATTGGAGTCTGCAGAAACGGAAGCACAAAAACACATGCAGGAAGCTTATAAAGGAATGATCCCTGGTGGTGGACTTCCAGGTATGGATCTCTCTAAATTTGGACTTTAGAAATTATAAATTCTGGATTATGAATTAGTAAATAGCATTCATATACCTAATTTATAATCTCCAATTCAAAGTTTCATTGCAGCTTACCTCAGAATATTTAGAACGCGCGATCGAGCAGCTATCCAAGCTTCCCGGAACGGGGCGGAAATCAGCCCAGCGAATAGCGATTCATTTGTTAAAACAGAACGATGAATATGCATTAAAGCTCGCTAATGCCATCATTGACCTGAAACAAAAAGTAACCCGTTGTTCTACCTGTGGCAATGTTTCAGATACGGATCCTTGCTCTATATGTTCAAACCCAAAAAGAGAAAATGGCCAAATCTGTGTAGTTGAGGAATTTAATGATGTCTATATCATCGAAAAAACAAACGAATTTCGCGGGCGTTATCATGTATTGGGAGGGGTGATTTCCCCCATGGACAATATAGGCCCTGACCAGTTACGCATTCAGGATTTACTTAAACGTGTTGGAGGGAATGAGCATATCGATGAGGTGATTTTAGCTTTGAATCCGGATGCTGAAGGCGAGGCCACATCTTATTACATAAACAAATTACTTCTTCCTTACGAGGTGAAAGTGACCCGCATTGCGTATGGAATACCCATGGGAACCGAACTCGAGTTTATCGATGAAGCTACATTGAGCCGGGCTTTCACAAGCAGAAGTGCTTTTTGAGTATTGTAAACCGCGAAGAGCGCAAGGTTCGCAACGAAAAATTTATGACTGAAAATGATATTTCTCACATAGTGCTTAGCTCTGCAATTAAAGTGCATAAAGCATTAGGGCCTGGATTGTTAGAATCAGCATATCAAGCTTGTTTAGCCTGTGAATTAAAGAAATTGGGATTACTGATTAACTTCAACGAAACATTTTTCAAGAAAGGCTTCAAACGGGTAGTAAATAAACTTTAACAGCGGATGAGCTAATTAGTAATTAATGTTCTTACAATTCTAAACCTTTGCGTGCTTTGCGCAATTCGCAGTAAAATAAATTCACTATGAAAAAAACGATCTCAATTTTTCTTTTATCTCTTTTTGTCTTCAGTTGCTCAAAAACTCAAAACAGCACCTACTGGCAACAAGCGATAGACTACACCATGGAAATTGACGTGGATACTGAAAACTATCAGTTAGCTGGTACGCAAAAAATTGTATACACCAACAATTCTCCGGATGTATTAAACCGGGTGTATTACCATCTTTATTTTAATGCATTTCAGCCAGGAAGTATGATGGATGTTCGTTCCCGCACTATTGCTGATCCGGATGGCCGGGTTCGGGATCGTATTTTGT
>JAKSCW010000374.1 GCA_022360375.1 Balneolales bacterium | reverse complement strand
TACTCATCCAGGGATCTTTCCATATAAAATACACACAACTTACTTCCTGGTAAGTTTTTAATGAGTCTAATTCAGAGTTGATTTCTGAAATAAGCTTGTCCGCATTTGCTTCAACAGCCAGTTTTTTACCAATGTGTTTAATCTGAACAAGAGCAGATGATATTGAACCAATTTCCGTTACCAGTACTTCGGTATGCTCACTAAGAAATTCGATGTCCTCTTTTTGGTTTTCTTCTTTGTTTGCTACAATCAGGTCGGGGTTTAAAGCTATTATTTTTTCAAGATTTGGATTTTTTGTTCCTCCAATCACTGGAATATGTTGTATGGCTGGTTGGGGATGAATACAGAATTTTGTTCTGCCAACCAGCCACTCTTTAACCCCAAGATCTATGAGTAATTCGCTAAGGCTTGGAACCAGGCTTACAATTCTTTTGTATGGCATAACAACTTGATACTAACAGGAAATAATGGAATTAGGACTTTATAGCTTTGTTGAAAATACCAAAAACGCAAATACGGGAGAAGAGAGAAACCCGGAGGAACGAGTCCAGGATTTGATGGAGGAAGTACAACTGGCGGATGAACTTGGCCTGGATGTATTTGCCATTGGAGAACACCATAGGGAGGAATTCATTGCTTCTAACCCGGCAACACTATTAGCGGCTGCGGCAACCATCACCAAAAACATTAAATTAACCAGTTCTGTAACGGTGCTCGGTTCTGATGATCCCGTTCGTGTGTACCAGGAATTTGCAACACTTGATTTGATTTCGAAAGGCAGAGCTGAGATTATTGTTGGCAGGGGGTCGTTTATTGAGTCGTTTCCATTGTTCGGGTATGATCTATCGAACTACGAAGAACTGTTCGATGAAAAACTGGATCTGCTGCTTCAGCTGCGCGAGCAGAATCCAATTACATGGGAAGGAAAGTACCGCCCGGCTATCAATAACCTTGGAGTTTTTCCACAACCTGTGCAAGAGAAGCTCCCTATTTGGCGAGGAGTAGGTGGAACACCGAAATCGGCATATGCTACAGGTGCGTTGGGTTTACCAATGGCTTTAGCCATCATTGGGGGATACCCGGAGCAATTTGTTCAGTTCGCAGAAATTCATCGGCAAGCTGCAGCTCAGTATAATCGGCCCAAGCCCAAATTAAGTATTAATTCTCATGGTTTTATCGCAGATACCAACCGGGAAGCGGTAGATCAGGCCTTTCCTGTATTTAAACAAATGATGGATAAAATCGGGAAGGAGCGAGGGTGGATGCCGATGCAAAAAAATCAATTTGAAGCTTCAACAACATTGAAAGGGGCCTATCATGTGGGAAGCCCTCAGGAAGTGATTGACAAAATTATGTATCAATACGAGTTGTTTAATCATGATCGTTTTTTATTGAAAATGAGTATTGGAAGCTTTACTCATAAACAGGTAATGCGTTCTATTGAGTTATTTGCTACAGAAGTTGCCCCGGTTATTCGAAAAGAAACAGCTAAGAAAGCGGGAACCAGGGAAAATTAAAACCGCCATACATATCCAACTTTAAAGAAGAATGTGCGGTCAATTTGGGTTAAATCGATTCGGGTGTTTACTTCGGTTTCATATCCTAAATAATCATCCGAATAGCCCAGGAATAGTACTGATTGAGGGTTCAGTGTATAGGAAATCAGCCATTGGGTAAATAATTCATTCTCGGTTGGGTTTATTTCTGCCTGGTATAAATCAGGGTTACGATCTGTGAATTGGTATTGGATGATCGATCGGATAAAGAACCGGGCTGTGAAGTTATAACGAATGTTCGATTCAAAAATATGGGCCTTGAAGAGGTACTTGGTCCCACGCTCGAAATAGTTGTAACTGTAATCATAATCCATTTCCAGGCGCTTACCTAACCGGAGTGAGATGCTGGGTTCAATTTCGAATTCAGTACCAGTTTGCTCGTTGGCAAGATCAATTTGATCGCTGGCCTCAAAAGAAAATGCCAATCGAATAGCTCTTGACGGGCGAAGAGAAAGTTCGGTTTCCAGTTCTGGCCCAAGATCGTAGAGCACCCCAGAGAATCGAGAGGCACGAACCGGTGATACAGCCACTTCAATTTCCGACTGAAGTGGCCCTTCGTAAGTGATGCTTCCGAATATTTGTGATTCCGATTTTTGGTCACGGGTATTGTCATACCTGCTTCCTCCACTCGTGCATTGAATCTGGGTAAAACAGTTTTGGCCATTATCGGCCCACAGTTTTCTTCTCATATAATAGTCGAACCCCCGGATATCTACCTGAGGGATAAAGCCGCCATCTGCACGAAAGGTGTCGTTTCGATACAAATAAGAAAATTCGCTTTGCCATTGGCGCGTATCATATTCTGAACTGAAATAGAGGGCATCACCTCCGAAAGCATGTTCCGGTTGTCCATACTGTGTGGCAATTTCTGAAGGGTAGGATGTTTCGGAATGAACATATTGCAATTCAATGGATAGGGGATCAATAGGTCGGAAGTAAAGATCCCCGCCATTTACCAGGTTGGTGTAGTTTTCGCTGAACCGCGTGGTACTTAAAATTCCTATATAAAGTGCAGAATTGAAATTGTACTTATATCTGCCAAACACAGATGTAGTGTTTTCGTCCAGGCTGGTATTTCCGGAACCATCATTGGATGGGAAAATGAGGTTGTTAATCTCATCTTGCGCGGCAAGAATAGCTAATTCACTTTTCCCAAACTTTCCCGTTGCCTTACTACCGAAAACAGGATCGGCAATGGTTCTTGTGAATACAACTTCTTCCGGAGTATCAAAAATTTCGGCACCTTCCTGGAAGAATGGGCGTTGTTCCGGGAAGCGAAGAGCAAATCTGTTATTAATATTTAACTGGGCCGCATCAGCTTCTATCTGAGAAAAATCGGGGTTATAGGTTCCATTCAGGATAAAATTATTAGTGATACCGATTCTGGCATCAATTCCAAAGCTGGTAGTCAATTTGCCGCCATCTAAGCGTTCATCGGTAATGTTTATTCTTTCATCGGTTTTATTACCCACATAAGTAGGTAGAATCTCTATGTTTCTGTTTACAGGAATATTTTCGAAACCTGAAACCCGGTTAAATTGACATATGTGGCAGTTCAAATCCTGATAAATGGGATGCGATCGTGTTTCTACTTCGATACTCCTGGGTATTTTTCTCCAGGCACTGATCGCCCAGGTTTGTGCACTCTGGGAAGAAGGATAACGGATGGATTTGAAGGGAAGTTTTACTT
Organism: Balneolales bacterium; assembly: GCA_022360375.1. Classification (GTDB taxonomy): domain Bacteria; phylum Bacteroidota; class Rhodothermia; order Balneolales; family Balneolaceae; genus HXMU1420-13. The sequence continues at coordinate 2,520 of JAKSCW010000374.1, read as the reverse complement.
CTACAAAAAAGCCTTCATCATTGATTTTTCCCGAAGACTCCCATAATGCATCCCAGCTTGAATCATAGCCTCCGCCTCCGCCAATAATAATGCCATCCTCCTGGATGCCCAGTGCGTTAATGGTGAAATCGTAGGCAGATGCATTGGTATTGAAGGGATCTAAGTAAACGCCTACGCGGTCATTATTCCGAACATTATCCCGGTCTGTAATAAAGGCTCGTATTTTTTCCGGATCATCATCCAGGGCTTTAAAAGCGAAGTAAATATTCTCTTCATCATACTTCAAAAAAAAGATAGTCTGGGAAGATGCAGGTAAGTTATTACCTGGTTCGGTTTCATAAGCCAGCGGAATTTGCATGGCATCGTCCCATTCACCTTCATCCATTATTCCATCTACAGATACGTCAAAAAGGGAAGACGCTACTTCCAGAATATTTGTATTAGAAATTATTTCGGTTTGGCCAAAAGCATACCGCGAAAAGGAAAAAAACAGTAAAAAGCAGAAGAAAGTCTTAGACATGTAGGCTGAGTGTTGCGAAGGAGAAAGTAATTTCAAGATGTAATAATTCCCAAAAATACCCACCCGCCTGTTAGCGTAAAGTAAAAAGATATTTTGAATCAGAAGAAGCGATTCAGAATTTGTTCGGCTCTGCTTGCATATCCTCCACCGAAAAGATTTGTATGAACCAAAATCGGATATAAGTTACATAGTTTGAAACGCTCTTGGTATCCTTTTTGAAGCGGATATTCGGAATTGTAGCCTTCATAGAACGCAGGATCGAATCCGCCGAAAAGGTGTGTCATGGCTAAGTCCATTTCCCGGTGACCGTAGTATACAGCCGGATCGTAAATACTCGCCCTTCCATCAATGGTGAACATATAGTTTCCACCCCAAAGGTCACCATGAAGTAAAGAAGGGGGTTCTTCGGGGAAAATCACGTAGGTGAAATTCATTACACGGTCAAAGATGGAAAGGTGTTTTTTGGAAAGTTTACCTGAATCGATCGCCAATTTTACCTGGGGTTCCAATCGTTCTCTGATAAAAAAATCCATCCAATCAGCATAATACTTGTTGGTTTGAGGAAGACGGCCAATGAAGTTGGTATGATCCAATCCATGCAACTCATTTGTTTTTTTATGAAGTTTTGCCAGCTGGATTCCAAATTCAAAAGAATTTCCTGTATCCGCTTCCTCTATAAAATCCATCATCAGGAAATCATCATCAGCCAGAATTACAGATGGTATTTCAAGTTCGGTCTCAGCCGAAGCAAGTAGTTGAAGTCCCGCAGCTTCGGCATTGAACATTCCTTCCGGAGAGTTGGGGTTCCATTTCAGGAAATAGGTACCGCTGTTTTCTGTCAGGATTTTTACCGTTTTGTTTATATCTCCCCCATAAACTGCAATTATATCCGAAACCTGTTCATTAAGATGGTTTTCGATCTTTGATTTCAATGATAATGGGATCATAGATACTTATTGAATGGTAAGTTTATTTTGAAATTCTTCTTAAAATCGAATCTTTAATACTTATAAAGTGATCTTTTCCGGTAATTCTGGCTAATTGAGTGGCGGCAAATATGTTGGTAAGGATGCTAAGTGCTTCCTCCTTTGCAGTGCCCTCGAAAGTTAATAATGAAGTATTTTTTCCCTCACGCAAAGTTTGAGTAAGCCAATGTATAACGCGATCCGTAAAAAGCTTCATTTCCTCTTTAACATTGTCAGGCATCGAGTTCCAGTCAGTAGCGAAAGCCCCAATCACACATAATCGTCCACTTATTTGGATGGATGTGTAGAAGTTAAGAAACATTTTTATTTGCTGTAAGGCATCTCTTTGGGATACTTTTTCAACGAAGTTTTCAAAACTCTGAACATGGAACTCAACTACTGAAAGAGCCAGATCGGGTTTGGTTGGAAAGTGATAGTGAACGGCTGCATTTTTAATGCTTAAGGGTTTGGAGATATCGGCGTAGCTAAATGCGTTGTAACCTTTTGTGCGAATGAGTTCATCCCCAAGCTCAATGATCGTTGCTTTTGTTGATCGCATAGTATACTTATTTATTAATAAGGGTAATATACCTATCAACTAGTAAGTATTCAATCCTGAATTTGAGGCTTTAATTCATCAAGCAGGCCGTCACAGCTTCGGTCTAAAATCTGGAACACGTTTTCGAAACCCTGAATACCTCCATAATACGGGTCGGGGACGTTTCCGTCATCAGGTTGAGAATCAAAAATCCTCATCATTATCATTTTATGAGAAAACTGATCATTCCTATCCAATTCTTTTAAGTTACGCAGGTTGGAAGCATCCATAGCTACTACGAGATCAAACTCTTCAAAATCAGCATGCTCAAAACGTCGCGCACGAGATGGTAACTGAACGCCATGCGAGTTAGCTATCTGTTGACTTTTGCTGTTAGCCGGTTCTCCAATGTGATAAGCTGCAGTTCCGGCTGAGTCGATATAGAAAAAAGGTTCCAGCCCTGCTTGCTTCACTTTATGAATAAAAAGTTACCGTAG
>JAKSCW010000270.1 GCA_022360375.1 Balneolales bacterium | reverse complement strand
CTATGTTGTTAACTCAAAGGGCGAAAAAGTTGACGGAGATGCTTTTGTTGTGGATCTGAAAAAGGAACATGCGAAACCAGTAGCAGAGCAGAAGCTTCCTATATTCGAATGTGAGATTGACGGAAAAGTAAAGTATATTATTCCTTTGCGTGGTTCCGGTTTATGGGGTCCGATTTGGGGATATATGTCCGTTGAAGATGATATGAATACAATTTATGGTGCAAACTTCGATCATGAAGGTGAAACTCCTGGACTTGGTGCTGAGATTTCAACCAGCATGTTTGAAGAACCTTTCAAAGGGAAAAAGCTATTTGATGGAAACGGGAAATTCGTTTCTATCCTTGTAGCCAAAGCAAGTGAGAAAGCACCTATTGAGCACAAAGTTGACGGTATTTCAGGTGGTACGATTACATCCAAAGGTTTGGAAAAAATGTTGAAGGATGACCTGAGTGCTTATAAAGCTTTTTTCAACTCAAAAAAATAAAAGAAAATGAGCGATAGAGAACCTTTATTTTCAAAGAAAAATTTGAGCCTGCTGAGTGATCCTATGAACAACAGCAACCCGATTACCGTGCAGGTATTGGGTATTTGCTCAGCACTGGCAGTAACTGCCCAATTGAAACCATCCATCGTGATGTCCATCTCGGTTATTGCTGTACTTGGTTTTGCAAATGTGATCGTTTCCTTATTGAGAAATAGTATTCCTAACCGAATCCGAATTATCGTTCAGCTTGTAGTAATTGCTGCACTGGTAATTTTGGTTGACCAGGTATTGAAAGCTTTTGTATACGATGTAAGTCGTCAGCTTTCGGTATTCGTTGGGCTAATCATCACCAACTGTATTATTATGGGTCGATTGGAAGCTTTTGCCTTGGGTAACAAACCTTGGCCTGCCTTCCTGGATGGTGTTGGAAACGCTGACGGTTACGGTGCAATTCTGATTATCGTTGGATTCCTTCGTGAATTACTTGGTGCTGGTAGTATTTACGGTTACAAGGTAATTCCTGAAAGCTGGTACATAGCTAATGGTGGTTTTTACGAGAACAATGGTCTGATGGTACTTTCGCCAATGGCATTGATTGTTGTTGGAGCAATCATCTGGGTACAACGTAGTAAGAACCGTCAGTTAATTGAAGACTAATCCCTAACGTGAAAATTGATACAAAATGGAAAATTTAATTAATATTTTTATAAAGTCCATCTTTATCGACAACATAGTATTTGCGTACTTCTTCGGAATGTGTTCATACCTGGCTGTATCGAAAAAGGTAAGCACTTCTATGGGATTGGGTCTTGCAGTAATTTTCGTATTGGCAATTACCGTTCCTGTAAATTACATGTTAGAGAAATACGTTCTGAATGAAGGAGCACTTGTTTGGTTAGGCGAAGATTTCGCTACTGTAGACCTGAGTTTCCTTCGTTTTATCATGTTCATTGCAATCATTGCATCGATGGTACAGTTGGTTGAGATGATTGTTGAAAAGTTTGCTCCTGTACTTTACACGCAATTGGGGATTTTCCTTCCTCTGATTGCTGTAAACTGTGCGATTTTAGGAGGTTCACTGTTCCTTCAGCAAAAAGCATTTTTGAATGTTGGTGAGGCAACAGTATACGGACTGGGTTCAGGTATTGGCTGGTTACTGGCAATTGTTGGTGTAGCTGCAATCCGTGAGAAAATTCTATATTCACAAATTCCGGCTCCTCTTCGTGGACTAGGGATTACGTTTATCGTAACCGGCCTGATGGGATTGGCTTTTATGGGATTCATGGGAATTAAACTTTAATCGACTAATAAATTAAAGCAATGATATTTTTAGCAACTCAAACATCAGTAGTCATGACGGCCAGTATTGCCGTTTTCCTATTGGTAATCATTTTGCTGGTAGCAATTCTGTTGTTTGCGAAAAAGAAGCTTACTCCATCCGGAGTAGTAAAAGTAGATATTAATGATGGTACCCGTGAACTGGAAACAAATCCCGGAGATACGCTATTGACTACTTTAGGAAATAACAAAGTTTTCCTTCCATCAGCTTGTGGTGGTGGCGGTACCTGTGGTATGTGCAGCTGCCAGGTTGAAGAAGGTGGGGGTTCCATCCTTCCTACAGAAACAGGGTTCTTTACCCGAAAAGAACAGGCAAACAATATGCGTCTGGCTTGTCAGGTAAAAGTGAAAGAAGACATGAAAGTCAACATTCACAAGGAAATTCTAGGTATTAAGAAGTGGGAATGCGAAGTGGTTTCAAATAACAACGTTGCAACTTACATCAAGGAGTTCGTTGTTAAATTACCAGAAGGTGAAATACTTGATTTTAAATCCGGAGGTTACATCCAGATTGATGTTCCTAAGGTTGATGTTGATTTCAAGAATATGGATATTGATGAAGAATATCGTCCTGAATGGGAACAGTATGGTATGTTTGACCTGAAGATGAAAAATCCAGAGCCTACTTACCGTGCATACTCAATGGCTAACCATCCTGCAGAAGGAAACATTGTAATGCTGAACATCCGTATTGCAACTCCTCCTTTTGATCGAGTAAATGGTGGTTTCCAGAAGGTTAATCCAGGAATTTGTTCTTCATACATCTTCAACCTGAAACCAGGAGATAAAGTAACCGTTTCTGGTCCTTACGGAGAATTCTTCCTGAAAGATAACGATAACGAGATGATGTTTATTGGTGGTGGTGCCGGTATGGCTCCAATGCGTTCTCACTTGTTCCACTTGTTCCATACAGTGAAAGAAACGAAGAAAAATGTGACTTTCTGGTATGGTGCACGTTCATGGAGAGAAGTATTCTATTATGACCAATTCAGGGAGATTGAGAAGAACTTCCCTAACTTCAAGTTCAATCTGGCATTGTCAGATCCTCAACCTGAAGATACGTGGGATGCGCCT
>JAKSCW010000250.1 GCA_022360375.1 Balneolales bacterium | reverse complement strand
CATCAGTAATCTCAGCATAAAAGATCATGAAATCGCCAGGCTGGGAGTTATCAAATCCGACCCACATTTTGGCTGAAAGATCAGCATCATCATCACCACCAGTACCGCTCTCAATCGTTTTACGGTTTGCATCAATTGTGAATGGCTGGTATCCATCTGGGAAATAAGAAGCCATATCTTCCGAGGAAGGCATTTGTTCTGCTGCAACAGCCGTTAAGATAGCACCAACAGCTGAAGGAGTTAGCTCAGGAATGAAGTTTGGAGCAACGCCCATACTTGTTTCAATAGAAACGGCAGTTAAAGCACTAGCCGTACCATTGTCTTTCAAAGCAACTACCCCATAATGGGCCATAAAGTCTTCAACAAGAGTTGGATGTGGTGCTAACGTTGAATGATCGAACATAAGACTTCCATCTGCTTCAACCGTTCCCACTAATACTCCTCCTTCAGAAGTAGTAAATGCACTATCTGCAAAGTAAACATTATAGGTGGCTGCATCTTGAACCGGTGTAATAGCAAGAGTCACAACTCCACTTGCAGTACTTATACCTACCGTTGGAGCAGCTGGTGGGACGTCACGTACTCTTCTAACAATTACGTTATCAAACCAAACACTGGCTGTATCCTGAGAAACCTCAAAACCAATTTTCATTTGCGGCCAGTTTTGCGTGGCTGTAACATTTAATGAATAGGTCTCCATCGTATCGCTAAGGGTAACTCTCGGAGTCCAGTTCGTCCAATCACCCCCTGTACCATTGTTACCAAAGAATACCTGGATCTCTTTTGTTTCGGCCGTTGGAGATGTTCTAGCATCAAAAAACATTTCGTATGGTCCGGCATAAATAGAATCTACCTGCGCAGTATCCAGTTCCTGGATGAATTGAACATCAAAGATATTTCCAGCGGTAATGCCAGAAATCTTTACTTCTCCATTATCCGCTGAATACGTTGCAAGAGAACCGTCGCCCACCGGATTCCAGGCTGCACTTAATGAATCTTCACCTATAACAATTTCACCATCATATAACAGGTTATCTTCTACCCTTCTAAGTACTACATTATCAATAAATAAATCCTGAGCATCGCCTGCCACTTCAAAACCAAGTTTCATGGCATCCCAGGTCTGAGTAATATTGGTAGTAAGTGTATAGGTTTTCATTTCTCCATCAACCTCCACATCACCATCTCCTTCACCACCAGAGGTTTGCCAATATCTGGTCCAATCCCCACCATTCTGGCCTAAGAATACATGAAAGTTTTTGGTAGAATCTGTAGTTGTACGCGCGTCAAAAGAAAGCTCCCAGTTTCCACCTTTAGCCAGTGCACTAATTTGATCAGCAGACAGTGCCTGAAAAGCCTGAGCTTCCCATGGGTTACTCTGCCCTACCAAATTAGTGAACGATAACTCTCCATTTGGTGCTCCAATATCAGCAGTACCTACCGGCACTTCTACTGTCCAGGCAGCGGAAAGAGTGTCACCGGAAAAATCTCCGTCAACAACAATATTTTCACCGATGATAGTATTTTGAGCTGAAACCGAAATTCCAAAACTCATCATCAGTAACATCACAAAAAGTGATGCTACATTTTTGTTTGTAGCTTTGATCATGTTAAATCTTTGTTCGTTAAAGTTTGCTATGAGAAATCGCATAGAGTTTGCAAGCGTTGGTTGGCTCTTGCAAACATATCATGTAATGCATGATTTTATAGAAACGCTTCCAAAGAAACAACCAAAAGAAAAAATTTTCGCAAAAAAAGATAATTTATATTGCGAAAAAGAGAATAATTCCCAAAACATTAGCCAAAAAGCGCTTCCATGGCTAATATTCATAAGTTTTCGGTAAAAAGAAATCCCATAAATACTTTATAAAAGAGAATTATTTTCAATCAAAAACCTTTCATTTGTGAGCGTTTGTTATTAACCTCTGGGAAAAATTCTTGTTTTGAAGAAAACTACTCTCAAAGATATTTCTGGGTATACTGGTTTATCGGTATCTACCGTTTCGCGGATTCTTCGTGGAGAATCAAACGCCGAATCCAGAAATGTGAAGCAGGTAATTGATGCCGCTCTTTCTCTAAATTATCCATTGAATACCGGGTACCTGAATGCGAAATATAACTTTAAATCTAAGTTAAATATTGCTTTAGTAACTACCCTTTACCCCCAGGAATTTTACGCTGCCCTCTTCACCGGGTTTAGAGACGCCTCAATATTGGAGGGAGTATCCATTTCAACCTTTGATTTCAATCCCAGCTCTGGGGACATTGCATTTTGCATCAAAGAGCTCATAGATCTTCAATTTGATGCTGCGATATTGTTTCTACCTACGCTCCAGGAAACAGAATATAAACCGTTAGTGGAAAGCACTCCCTCCAGTTTTCCTTTAATATCAGTATTTCCATTACTTCACCCGCAATTGGATACTATTACATTCGATTCTTATGGCGGAGGTTATTTAGCAGCCCAGCATTTTTATAATCAAGGGTACAAAGAAGTGGGAATTGTAAACGGCCCTTTTGAGCGATATGAAGCATTACTTCGGAAAAATGGCTTTTACGATTTTGTCTCAAACAAACCTGATATGGAACTGGTTTGGTCATACAACGGCAACTATACATTTGAGGATGGAAAATCCGCTTTTGAGAATTATCAAACATCTAAAATGAAACCTGAAGCAATTTTCTGTGCAAATGATACTATGTGTATAGGTTTTTTAAAAGAGGCTTCAAATTCGGGAATAACCATTCCAAAAGATCTGGCTCTCATAGGTTTTGATGATTTAACCATTAGTCGATTTGTCCATCCTAGTATTACTTCCATTAAAACCGACTATAAAATGCTTGGAATAAAGGCTCTGAAAGTAATAAAGGATCAAATGTTTAATCCAAACAATCATATTGGAATCCAAAGTTTGATTCCCGTCACTTTATCGATTCGTGACTCTACCTAATTGGCTTGAGAAGAGTTTATAAATCGATTGTAATAGACAGCAGCCTGAGTGGTGTCGCCGTTTAAAAAATGAAACCGTGCATAGTTATAATTGAACATCGGGGAATTCGAACCCATTTTTTCACTTTCTTCTAACCAATATCTGGCTTTACTTACATCGTTATTTAACAAATAGACTGCAGAAAGCACATCCATATACCTGGTGTTGTACCCCCCATCATTCAATATTTGTGTTAACATGTTCACCAGGTATACATCCACTTGTCTATTGTTAACTGCATATTCAATTCCTTTTTCAATTAAATCGGTAGAATTTAGTTGCCACTTCAATAACTCATAATAATGGGAAACTACCGCTAATGTATCATTCATAATCTTGGAATGATTTATTACATCCGTTAAAGCACTTGGCACAACCCTTTGGTTTCTGGAAGCAGAAGAAGCAATTGAATCCACATACGATTTCTCTAAATATTCATCATATATCTTCTGGAAAGAAGCTAACTCTTGTGCCTCTGTTAATCCTTTTTTGAACGGATACCCAACTAATAACCTTGAGACAGACGTACTTGAATATGTTTGTTCGAAATCACTCACTTTTTCAGGTGTTCCAAAGCTATTTGGAGTATATGTGTTGTTCAGGTTTTCGAGCTCAATAATGTGCTCAAAAAATTCATTGGCAATCAGTTTATGGCCGGTTGAATTTGGATGCAAATGGTCAATAAACAGTGAATTATCCTCAATACCACTTACGGAACTCTTCCGTAAAAGCGCTTCAATGTCTACCAAAATAGCGCCTTTTTCGTCTGCTAATTCACGTATGATAGAATTAACCTCGTTAGGAGCACGAAACCTGATCCCATCTAATTCTTTTGCCTCCTCAAATTTTGCCAGTGCAGATACTATATCTCCATTATCGTACAGGGTTTTACCTTCCTGATACATCCTCTCTGAATCGGTTCTATCACTTAGAGGAGGTTGATCCTTTAGATTCGACGCAACTGTTCCAATATATACAGGTACCCCTCTCTTACTAAAAAGGCTGAGTACATCTTCCATATTTTTTTCAAACTGGATCATTCCTTGTTCAAAAATCTGTCCCTGAAGTTCAATATTCGACTCACTAACTACCCTTGCCATCATCGTTCTTCTTTCGCCGGAATCTGCCTCTTCAAACTTCAACAGGTCTTCAAGAACCTGATAAATTCTAAAGTTTTTGAGCCAGATAATTACTCGTTTAATGGTAACACTGTTTATCAAACCAAACTGGGTCGTGGCTGCCCCAAAAGAGCCATAAAACTCGTTGTGCCCCGCATAAATGATGATCGCATCAGGTTCATAGGGCAGCACTCTTTTTGACAAATCTCTTATTGCATAACTATTTACCGCCGTCATTCCCACATTTACGATTTCAATATTTACTCCATCCGTATTAAGCAATAATTGTTGCTCTAATTGATCGCTAAAACTGTAGTAAAAGTTATAGGGAAACCCTTGTGTGGACGAACCACCAAAAACAAATACCCGAAAAGTGTTTGGCTGCTTATTTTTCCTAAATGGATTGGGAGCTATGTTTGGGACAAAAACGGGAAAATATCTGCCAACGAAACCGGGATTTGAAACCAAAAAATTTGCGTCATTAGGAGCTTCAATAAATAGCTTTTGCGCATCGTTATTATATCCTCCAATTCTTAGTCCAATTTCGATCAGACCCAGTAATACGATTGGAAAACACAGGGTGATCAGCCAGAATACTATTTTTTTTCCTGTCGTTAGTTTTTTCATAAAATGTATGTCGCTATTCCGCTTACACTCAATGTAGTGGTGTAAACTTTGCCGTCTATAACTATATCAAAATCGATATTTCCTTCTGATTTATTCATCACAATAAGTACGATATCTCCTTCTGTATTCTTAAAAGCAACATTCAGCAAATCATCTGGCAGATTGGATTCAACACGAACCGAGCCGGCATCCACAAACCTGGAAATGTGCCCCATAATATAATATCCCTGGTTCCTGGTAACTTCATCTCCTTCTACTGTAACTGCTCCAAGACAAACACTGCACCCTCCAAAACTGGTATATGGGGTTAACTGTTCATTAGAAGTCAAATTCCATTGAAGCACCGTTTTACTCCAATTTCTTGGAGCTCTGATTATCAGGTTTTCAATATGCCAAAAGATGTCGTTTTCGAAGTTTCCTCTCGCATCAACATATTGCTCGGTGAAATACAGATGTTTGTCCGGATGAGCCTGTTTTACAGTACTAAGTGCAGAAATATCTCCATCATATAAATGAAAAGCCGAGCCATCGATATACATTCGGGCTTCTTCATCATCTAAAATTGAAATCGGATAAGACGGGCGGTTAGCATTATGATCCCATATGATTATTTTTGTGGTTATTCCTGCCTCGCTGAAGGCTGGTCCCAGGTGGTTTTTAATGAAGTCACGCATTTGCTCTGGCTCCATGTGCAAACTTGGATTATTGCGGTAATGATAGGGTTCATTTTGAACGGTTATTGCATCAATAATGATCCCTTCCTCTGCCATTCCTTGTATATATTTCACAAAATAGTTTGCATACGCAGCTTCGTATTGGGGGTCAAGTCCTCCACCAACAGTTGGTGGAAGATCCGGGTCTCTGTCTACTTCAACAGGAATATCGAACGTTTTCATCCAAACCGGCGGACTCCATGGTGAACCGAGAATTTTTATTTCCGGATCTATTTCCAGGATTTCCTTTAAAACAGGAATCAGGTGTTCATGATCGGGACCCAGGCTAAATAAGTCCATGTTTTCATCTGTTTCTCCTTCAGGCAAATCATTGTAAGAGAATGTTTTTTCATCAAGATCAGAAGCACCGATACTCACACGTAAGTAACTAAGATTCAGATCATTTTCTCCATCGCCAAATAGCTCATTTAACAGATGTTGCCTTGCCTCAGCAGACATTGCATTCAGGTGCATAGCACTACCGCCGGTCAGGGAAAAACCAAAGCCATCCATTTCCTGATAAGTTACCGAAGAGTTTATTTTGATGGTTGGATTTCCAGATGCAGAATCTCCCATACTAATACGATCTTCCAACTTTTGGAGAAGTACTTGCTGGTGTGGTAACGTCAGATAAGTAGTGCCTTCTTCTGAATTATCATTGGCTCCATTCTGACAACCAAAATGAACCACTGAGAACAAAAAAATGAAAAAAAAACGGGCGATCTGGTTAATGACATTATTCCTCATGAACTCCTCTTGTTAAATCTGTGATGTTCTTAAATCTGGTTTATTCTTGCTATTTAACATAGAACTTGGTTTTTCTTTTTACAAGTAAAAGCTGCTCATATCGCTACCTGGATTTCTTACCTTCAAAAAAAAACCCCTCTTGAAACAAAAGGGGTTTTAAATTTTCCGGATTGAAAAGAAAGCCTAGATTGGTTCTTCGTCGCCACCAAGTGCTTCGAATACCTTTGCCACTTCCTCTTCGCCTTCTTCCATATCTCGCTTGGAACCAACAATAATATCGTTGTATTCGCGAAGACCGGTTCCGGCTGGTACTTTGTGTCCAACCACAACATTTTCCTTCAAACCACGCAGGAAATCTTTCTTTGCTTCGATAGAAGCCTGAGTAAGTACTTTCGTAGTTTCCTGGAAAGAAGCAGCTGATAACCAGCTTTCTGTTGATAGTGCAGCGCGGGTAATGCCCAGAAGAATCGGTTTAGAGATTGCCGGTTCAGCCTCTCTGGTTTGCAACTCTTCTTTTTCCTCACGAATCAACATGTTGTTGATATCACGCACCTCACGACGATCAAGGATAGCTCCTTTCTTAAGTTCACTTCCACCGGTTTCGGTTACTACGAACTTACCAATCAATTCGTCGTTACGCTTATTCACTTCAAAGCGGTCTACTTTGTCGCCTTCCAGATACATCGTGTCACCTGGGTCAGTGATTTCCACTTTCTGCATCATGGTGCTTACGATCACTTCGATATGTTTATCGTTGATTTTTACACCCTGAAGTCGGTAAACCTCCTGGATTTCATTCACCAGGTAAGATTGTACAGCGTAAGGCCCGAGAATATTCAGGATATCCTGAGCTGGAATGGTTCCATCAGAAAGTGGTTGACCTGCTTTCACAAAATCATTGCTCTGAACCAAAATATGCTTGCTCAGCGAAATCAGATACTTCTTCTCATCGGTACCGTCTTTCGATTTAACGATTACTTCCTGAGAACCACGTTTCCGGCCACCCATTTCAACAATACCGTCAATTTCCGATACCGTTGCAGGATCGCTTGGCGAACGAGCTTCAAACAACTCGGTAACACGAGGAAGACCTGCCGTAATATCTTTCGATTTTGAGGTTGCCCGAGGAATCTTCGCAAGTACCTGGCCGGCAAAAACTTTCTCACCATCTTCTACGGTGATGTGTGTTTCTACGGGAAGTGTACTTTCACGTAACCGATCCCCATCTCCTTTAATCACAAGAGTAGGAACGAGGGCACGATCCTTCGAATCAATAATTACCTTTTCACGGTGACCGGTTTGAGCATCGGTATCTTCCGTGTAGGTTAAGCCATCATGGATGTCTTTATATTCAACCTCACCATCGATTTCAGAGAAAATCAGTGCGTTATATGGATCCCACTTACAAAGCTGAGCGCCTTTTGGAACCATATCACCTTCCTCAACGATCATCTCACAACCATAAGGCACATTGTAGCTGATAAGCACTTTTCCTTCGTCATCTACAATCTTTAATTCGCCCGCCCGGCTGAGAACCACATTATGGTCTTCTTCACCGTCGTTATATACAACTACACGGATATTCTCGAATTCAACTTTCCCATCGAATTTGGCTTTATGCTGAGACTCAGCTTCTAAACGAGAAGCTGTACCACCCACGTGGAACGTACGAAGCGTCAACTGTGTACCAGGTTCACCGATTGATTGGGCCGCAATAACACCTACTGCTTCACCTTTCTCAACCACTGTTCCCCGGGCAAGGTCACGTCCGTAACACTTGGCACATACACCACGACCAGTTTCGCAAGTAAGTACCGAACGAATTTCTACCTGTTCGATCGAAGTTTCGGCAATTTTCTTAGCTACCGTTTCATCGATCATTTGATTTGCTTCACAAATCAATTCATCAGAAATCGGATCGTAAATATCATGCAACGAGAAACGACCAATGATACGATCTTCTAATCGCTCGATGATGTCCTCGTTGTCTTTTAAGGCTTCCATCTTAATTCCGCGAAGCGTACCACAATCGTCTTCAGTGATGATCACATCCTGAGAAACGCCTACCAATCGACGAGTCAGGTAACCCGCGTCGGCAGTTTTAAGAGCGGTATCGGCAAGACCTTTTCGAGCACCGTGAGTAGAGATGAAGTACTCAAGTACTGAAAGACCTTCTTTGAAGTTCGCAACAATTGGGTTTTCAATAATTTCACCAGAAGAACCTTTTAATGTTTTCTGAGGTTTCATCATCAGACCCCTCATACCTGCTAACTGACGAACCTGCTCCTGTGAACCCCTTGCACCAGAATCAACCATCATATGCAGTGAGTTAAATCCTTTCTGATCAGTTTTAATTTTTGTCATCAAAGATTTAGCAACGTTGTTAGTTGTATGAGTCCAAACGTCAATGATTTTGTTATAACGTTCTGCGTCTGTAATAAGACCCATTTCGTGTTCTTCCAAAATGCCTGCAACTTTTGAGTTTGAATCGTTGATAAGATTCACTTTTTCTTCAGGAACAATCATATCACTGTAAGAAATAGAAACAGCTGCTGCAGTTGCATATCTATAACCAATATCTTTTAAGTCATCTAAGAATTTAGCAGTAACTTCGTTACCCATTTTCATAAACATTTTGTAAATGAATCCGCTAAATACTTTTTTGATTAATAGTTCATTAAAGTAACCGATTTCATCAGGAACTATCTGGTTGAAAATTACTCTACCAGTAGTAGTTTCAATAACTTCACCATTAATTCTAACTTTAATTTTCGCGTGTAGGTGAATTGCACCCTGATCGTGAGCAACAATTACTTCCTGAGGATCAGCGAAAACTGTACCTTCACCAGGAGCGCCTGGTAAAACTTTAGTTAAGTAGTAACATCCTAATACGATATCCTGAGTTGGAACTACAATCGGTGTACCATTCTGAGGAGAAAGAATGTTATGCGAACTTAACATCAATAAACCAGCTTCAAGCTGAGCTTCGTATGATAATGGTAAGTGAACCGCCATCTGATCACCATCGAAATCCGCATTAAATGCAGTACATACCATCGGGTGAAGCTGAATTGCTTTACCATCTATAAGTATCGGCTGAAATGCCTGAATACCAAGACGGTGAAGAGTAGGAGCACGGTTAAGCAATACCGGATGACCTTTAATAATTCTCTCAAGGATTTCCCAGATAACAGGATCTTTTCTGTCTACTGCTTTTCTTGCACTCTTAACTGTTTTATAAAAACCTTTTTCGATCAGTTTTCTGATTACGAATGGTTTAAATAATTCAACAGCCATATTTTTCGGAAGACCACACTGGTGAAGTTTTAATTCAGGACCTACAACGATCACTGAACGACCAGAATAATCCACACGTTTACCAAGAAGGTTCTGACGGAAACGACCCTGCTTACCTTTAAGTACGTCACTTAAAGATTTTAATGGTCTGTTACCATCACTTCTTACTGCTGATGATCTTCTTGAATTATCAAAAAGCGCATCCACTGCTTCCTGAAGCATTCTTTTTTCATTTCTTAAGATTACTTCCGGAGCTTTTATATCAATTAATCTTTTTAATCTGTTGTTTCTGATAATTACTCTTCTGTAAAGATCATTTAAATCAGAAGTTGCAAATCTACCACCTTCTAACGGAACCAATGGTCTTAATTCCGGCGGAATTACAGGAATTGCACTTAAAACCATCCATTCAGCTCTGTTCTGAACCTTATCTTCTCTTTCACGGAAAGATTCAAGAACACGTAATCTTTTAAGAATTTCATTTCTTTTCTGCTGAGAAGTTTCTTCTTTTAATCTCGCTTTTAATGTTAAGAAAGTTCTTTCAACATCAAGCTGCTTAAGAAGTAATTTAACAGCATCGCCACCAATTTTTGCAACGAATTTTTTAGGATCATCATCTTCTAAAGCTTCGTTATCGTGAGGTAATGACGCAATAATTTCAAAATACTGATCTTCAGAAATTAAATCTTTTCTGCTAAGACCGGTTGTACCGGGATTAATTACAACATAAGATTCATAATAAATGATTTTTTCTAATTCTTTAGTTGTTAATCCTAAAAGGTTACCAATTTTTGAAGGTAATGCTCTGAAGAACCAGATATGAACCACAGGAACTGCTAAATTCAGGTGACCCATTCTTTCACGACGAACGCTTTTAAGAGTTACTTCAACACCACATCTGTCACAAACGATACCTTTATATCTGATACCTTTATATTTACCGCAAGCACATTCCCAGTCTTTTACCGGACCAAAAATCTTTTCGCAGAATAAACCGTCTTTTTCAGGTCTGAATGATCTATAGTTAATAGTTTCAGGTTTAGTCACCTCACCGTGAGATCTTGATAAGATATCATCTGGGCTCGCTAAACTAACCGTCATCTTATCTATCTGTTTGATAGGTTTTTCTTGTTTTCTAAATCTCATAAACTTTCTCCTTAATGCTAAACTTTAATAAGACTTTAATTAGTTAATTTTAATATCCAGGCCAAGACCTTGAAGCTCTTTAATTAATACATTAAATGCTTCCGGGATATTAGGTTTAGCAAGATTTTCACCTTTAACTATTGATTCATAAACTTTCGCACGTCCTGCAACGTCGTCAGATTTAACCGTTAAAATTTCCTGTAACGTATGAGCAGCACCATAACCTTCAAGTGCCCAAACCTCCATCTCACCAAATCTCTGACCACCAAACTGCGCTTTACCACCAAGAGGCTGTTGAGTAATTAATGAGTAAGGACCAATTGATCTGGCGTGAAGTTTATCATCAACCATATGACCAAGTTTAAGCATATATATATATCCACACATTACCGGCTGGTGGAATTTATCACCTGTTCTGCCATCGTGTAATGTTGCTTTAGAACCAATTGGTAATTCAGCTTTTTCTAACCATTCAGCAACATCATGGTGGCCGGCACCGTCGAAAATCGGAGTTTCATATTTTAATCCTAATTTTTTACCAACCCATCCAAGAGCAGTTTCATATAACTGTCCAAGGTTCATACGGGAAGGTACACCAAGAGGATTAAGTACGATATCTACCGGAGTTCCGTCTTCGTGGTAAGGCATATCTTCAACAGGAACAACTTTGGCAACAACACCTTTGTTACCGTGACGACCCGCCATTTTATCACCAACAGATAATTTACGTTTTTTAGCAACATAAACTTTTGCTAACTGAACGATACCCGGAGGTAACTCATCACCACTATGTATTTTTAATTTCTCACGTTTGAAATCTTCTTCAAAATCGATTAAAATTTCGAAGTAGTTGCTAAACAGAGTTTTAATTATCGTATTTTTCTCTTCATCTTTGAACCAGTCAATAGTAGGATCTAACTTAGTTACATCTTCGATTCCCTGGAAAGTAGCAGCTTTAAGAGAAGTATTACTTCTAACTATAACTGTACCGTCAAGATCTCTGATTCCAACAGTAGTTGCACCTTCACAAATCTTAATTACTTTTTCAACTAATTTGTTGTAGTGTGACTGGCGTTTATTTCTGTATCCTGATTCTAATTCATCAAGCTGATTTTTCTCAATTTTTTTAGATTCAGCATCTTTACGTTTTCTCGTGAATAATCTGGTTTTAATTACAGTTCCTTTTAATCCCGGAGGTGCTTTTAATGAAGCATCTTTAACATCACCGGCTTTATCACCAAAGATCGCTTTAAGAAGTTTTTCTTCAGGAGTCGGATCAGTTTCACCTTTAGGAGTGATTTTACCAATAAGAATATCGCCTTCTTTAACTTCGGCACCTTCTCTGATAATACCATTTTCATCAAGGTTTCTCGTAGCTTCTTCACTTACGTTAGGAATATCTCTTGTAAGTTCTT
>JAKSCW010000157.1 GCA_022360375.1 Balneolales bacterium | reverse complement strand
TCCTCTTCTTCAGTAATTAGCTCCCCCCGCTCATCAAAAAACTTGCTAATTGCTTTGGTCATTTTATCTGCCGTAAATGGTTTAGTGATGTATTCATCGGCCCCACCTTCATTAAGAGCTTTATCAACTTTACCCATCGACTTTTCGGCAGTAACCATAATTATAGGAATGCTTGTGTACCCCATATCCCGGATTTCTCTTGCCAGTTCTACTCCGGTTTTTTTCGGCATATTCCAGTCAACAAACATCATGTCAATTTCTTCGTCAAATTTTTCGAGTGCGTCTTCTCCATCCATAGCTTCTACGTACTCAAAATCTGCAACCATCGACTGATCTAACGCTCGCTTGACCTGGCTTCTCATAATCTTAGAATCATCTACAACCAATGCTCTAATTGTGCTCATTACTATACTCCTGTTTCTGTAAATTTTCCTTGTTCTTCCTGAATTTTTCGATCTGTAATTTTCAGAAATCCGATTACGTAGTCGGAATGATTATTCTCACTTCTTATCGGGGGGAATGAAATAATCCTTAAGAAACCAGGATTCTTTTTTTCAGAAGTACAGATTCCGTTTTTTGTGCCGATACCCCTTTTAAATATTAATCCATTCTAATCATCAGATTAGGGGAAGATTGATTAACTTTATTTTGGGTTCAGAATAAACTTTGATGAGTATCAGTAATATAAATAGGTCATACTATACTAATTCCACATTAGACTACTCCAGCGCATATGCTGCGCAGCAAAAAGCTGTTCCGGAAGTAGCAGAGCAAAAGTCTTTCCTGGAAGATTCTTCGTCAAATCAAAGTTTCAATGAGCACAAAAAGCAGGCTGGTTCCTCAAAATTCTATTTAAATGTTGCTCACCAACTTTTTGATGAACTCACGTCTGGCTTCGAAGACCTGGAAAGTGCTACTTTTGAAAATCTCCACCCATCCCTGTTCTCAAAGAAAAGCTACAAATCAGGTCAATACAATTTGATCGATTTGAAAAGGCATCAAAACTACTTCGATCAAATGATGAATTTTGATAATCCTTCAGGGAGCTGGATTGATCAAAACGTTTAGATTACTGACGGTATTGATAACGTGATTTGAACTTTGTGCTTGTTTTCCGAGATAAAATCTACTTTTCCTTGAATCTCCCGGGCTAATCGCACACTTGTTAACAAACCTTCATCGAATGAGTTATCACTATGAAGGCTTTGGGAAAATTTGTTCGCAGATTTAATTACATGCTGAATATCCCTCCTCTTCATATCCGAGGCTTCAAACTGAACAGTAAATGTAGCAAACATGGTGGTTTGATCGGTGGTAAGCGATATACGTTTCCCTTTTTTATTGCATTTAGAAGCGTAATTTATCAGATTAAAAATAATAAGCTTAGCAATAAAAATATCCGTTTGAACGTGAAGGAGATTTGACTGGATATCCAGTTTTATGTCAGATTCAGTAAAGTGCATTTTGCTACATACTTCACGAACCAACCAATTCAGGTCAACATCAATAATTGTTTCACTATCTTCTGTTACAGCGTCCGATTCATCCGTGTAAATACCATGTAGCTGTTCAAGAATCGTACTAACCTCTTTCACTCCCCGCTCAATCTTTCTTCGATAGAAATCTACTTGCTCAACATCAGGATCTTCATCCATCAAAGACAGATTGATCAATTCCAGGTACCCTGAAATCGCACTGAGTGGAGACATAGCATTATGAACATTTTGCCTTACTATGCTCTTTTGCAAGCGATGTACACTCTTTAGCTTGTTGTACTTGTCTTTTACTCTATCTGAATCAAGCGGGTAACCGACTGTATTCACAGAATCAACAATTTGCTCAACCAGTAATTTTATTTTTTCATCATTTTGAATAGGAGCATTCACCTCATTTACTGTACTCATCCAATCTCCTTCTACCAACATCATTGCAGGTCCATGACCCTTTTTTATTTCTGTACCATAACACTTCGGAAAATATTAAAATTTTCTAATAATAATCCAGTCAATCTTTTTGCACAAAAAAACTCACTGATGAAAAAAAGCAATAAAACTTATTAATTAATATACTCCCGCACGCTATTCAGGAAATCAAAAATCGTCTCTAAATATTTGTTTGAAATAGAAACAATAAGTTAGAAAGAATAACTAAGGATTAATAGGTACATGATTCGGGCTTCTATCTCAATACTACTCGCAAATACACCCAATCAGGTTAGGGAAGCAGTAACACGGCTACACGTTAGAGGGTTTGATATAGAAACCGCTACTATTGAAACCAATACCGAGCTTCTCTCACTGTATAGGCAAAGCAACTGGGATGTATTAGTGGCAGATGCTAATCAAGATGCATTTGATCTTACCAAAGCACTTCGCTCGCTCCGACGGAAAAAAGTTTCAACCCGGGTAATAGCAACCGGTACATCTAAAAGTAAGCAAGAGGTCAACGAGCTTATTACCGCAGGAATTCATGAGTTTGTTCCAACCTCTGACCCGGAACGTTTTTTATTGGTTCTTCAAAAGGAAATTGAAACCGCGATACTTCAAAAAAGAAAAAAAGAGCTTGAGTTTGATCTGAATTATAAGACGCAGTTCATCGCAAAAATAAGCCATGAAATGCGCACCACGTTGAATTCGGTTATCCTTCTAAGTGAAATTTTAGCTGAGAACAGAAATCAAAACCTGAATACAGAAGAAATTGAATATATCGACCTGATTCATGGATCAAGCAACAACCTGCTGGATTTACTAAACAAGATTCTGGATTTGTCGAAAATTCAGTCGGGTAAAATGGATATCCGTTTAGAAGATGTAAATATCCATGATTTCTGTAACCGTTTAAATCGACTCTATACCCAGGTTGCCAAAGAAAAGGGACTGGTTTTTGAGTATATATCCAATGAACTGGATGAATTGACTATTAAAACAGATCGCATTCGCATCGAGCAGATTCTGAACAATCTTATATCCAATGCTATAAAGTTCACCAGTAAAGGATTTGTACAGCTTAAACTCTACTTACCGGATACGGATGAAATAGATCTTCAAAGGATCGAATCCGATCAGGTTTTTGCTCTTCAGGTTTCTGATTCAGGAATTGGAATTGATAAAGAAAAAATCCATTTGATTTTCGATAGCTATGTACAGGCAGAGGGGGCTTCTACCCAAAAAAAATATGGTGGAACTGGTTTAGGTTTAGCCATTTCGAAAGAATTGGCTCAGATCATGGGGGGTAAACTAGACTTAAAAAGTACGCTGGGCAAAGGCAGTACTTTCACACTTTACCTGCCATTCGACAGTACTGAGGTGGTAATGAATAAACCAGAGGTTGAAGTAGTTAAATTTGTTGAAAGGCCGGAGCTGGAACCCAAACAGGAAGTAAGAAAGAAAAAAACCAGGACCTCGAAAGGTACGATTCTCCTGGTCGACAATAGCACCATTCACAATACCGCATTAAAAGAGTTCTTAAGCTCTGTAGTAAAGAAATGCATTACCGCCGAATCTGCCCAGGAAGCGTCAAACATTATAGAAACTAAAAAGCCATTCGATTGCATTATCCTGGATATGTACTTACCGGATGGCTACGGGAAAGATCTTCTTAAGCAAATTAAAAGTATTCCTGAATATGAGGCTACCCCCGTAATTGTGTATTCAGGTAAAACGATAAGTAAAATTGAACAAGCCGAGCTATTAAATGATGCGATCGCTATCGTCCAAAAAAATGTGAATAGCTACAAAGTGCTAATGGGGCACATCTCCGATATCATGGATCGCAAATAATCTTCGGGATTAGGAATTATTTGCAAGTTCAATCAATTACATCTACTATCGTATATATTCTCAAGAAATTGCAATTTAATCCCGCCCAAATGAGAAAAATTCTCTTTGCTATTCTCGGCATCCTCTTCGTCCAGCCCATCGTAGAAGCACACGAATTTAAGGTGCTTGTTTTTTCTAAAACTGCTGGGTTTCGACATTCTTCTATTGAGGCAGGAATTGCAGCCATTCAACAGCTTGGAGAAGACAATGGTTTTATTGTAGACGCCACAGAAGACGCTTCTCTATTTACGCTTGAAAATCTTATCCAATACGATGCTGTGATATTTCTTAGCACAACAGGTGATATTCTAAATGAAGAACAACAGGCTGCTTTTGAACAATATATCTCAACCGGAAAAGGATTTGTGGGAATTCACGCCGCTTCTGATACTGAATATAGCTGGCCCTGGTACGGAGAATTGGTTGGAGCCTATTTTGATAGCCACCCTCAGATACAGCAGGCAACCATTGAAGTGGCTGATAAAGTTCATCCATCAACTAATTTTCTGCCCGATTACTGGGTACGTACCGATGAATGGTACAACTACCGGGAAAACCCCAGGGGAAAAGTTCATGTACTCGCCACCCTCGACGAAGATTCCTATTCCGGAGGAAATATGGGGCATGATCACCCAATTGCATGGTTGCACAGCTTTGGTGGAGGCAGGGCCTGGTACACCGGGGGAGGCCATACGGAAGAAAGTTTCTCTGAGCCCGCATTTCTTAATCACATATTAGGTGGAATTCTTTATGCCAGTGGGGACGTAACCGGAACCTACGAAGGTACGGTAGATGAAAAATTCCAGGTAACTGTGCTCGATAACAACCCACTCAGTCCTATGGCTTTGGCTGTACTGCCAACTCTGGATGTACTTTATATAGAACGCGCAGGGAACCTGAAATTAAGAAGTGCGGAAACTGGTCTTATCTCAAATGCAGGAAGTTTAAGTGTGGACTCAGGCCGTGAAGATGGATTAATAGGAATTGTGCTCGATCCTGACTTTGAAACTAATTCCTGGGTGTATCTCTTTTATTCTCCAACCGGGGTAAGCGAGCAACGCATTTCACGTTTTGATTTTGTTAACAACGCCATTGATCTCACCAGCGAAAAAATTATACTCAGAATTCCGGTTCAACGTGACCAATGCTGCCATTCCGGGGGCGATTTAGAATTCGACACAAATGGAAATCTATTCATAGCAACAGGTGATAATACTAATCCGTTTGAATCAGATGGATTTGCACCCATTGACGAACGCGACGGAAGAGAAGCGTGGGATGCACAGGGTACTTCAGCAAATACACAAAGCCTAGTCGGAAAAATTCTTCGAATTCATCCTGAAGATGACGGAACATACAGTATACCCGATGGGAATTTATTTGCCGATTCTACTGACGGGAAAAGGGAAATTTATGTTATGGGGACAAGAAATCCCTTTAGAATGGCCATAAGCGAATATACTAATGAGTTGGTGTGGGGAGACGTAGGTCCTGATGCCCCTGCAACCATCGATTCGCGAGGCCCGGTTGGACATGATGAATTCAATCGCACAAGCGTTGCCGGGAATTTCGGGTGGCCTTACTGTATAGCTGATAACCTCCCCTACGTTGATTATAATTTTGCTACCGGAGTATCCGGAAGTGCCTTCGACTGTTCCAACCTGGTAAATGAATCGCCTAATAATACCGGGGCACTGAATATTCCGCCAGCAGTACCCGCCTGGCTAGACTACACGTATGGGTTTACCCCCGACAGACCCGAATTTGGTGAAGGAGACAGAACAGCTATTGCCGGAGGATTTTATTCGTTCGATCCCAATAACGTGGAAACCGGGAGTTTCCCTCAGTACTATGACAGCACCCTCTTTATCCTGGAATGGACGAGAAACTGGATCAAGGAGGTGCGATTTGATGAGGATGGAAATCTTTTGCAAATCAATCCTTTTCTGGATGATTTGGAATTAGCGCGCCCCATCGATATGCAGTTTGGCCCCGATGGCGCCATGTATATTGTTGAATGGGGAACTGGATTTTTTGCGGATAATGAAGATGCCCGTGTCATTAAAATCGAGTACGTCGAAAACCTGGGAAACCGGACTCCTTTTGCACTTGCAACAGCTTCAGTTACAAGTGGATCAGCACCATTACTGGTTGATTTCTTTGGTAATCTGTCCAGCGATCCTGATTTCGATTTTCTCACCTATTCCTGGGATTTTAACGGAGATAATATTGAAGATTCATCAGAAGAAAACCCCTCCTTCACATATACGGAAACCGGAAGTTATCTGGTAACACTAACCGTTACTGACCCGGAAGGTGCATCCTCTGTAGCACAAATTCAAATCGTGGTCGGTAATACCGCTCCTGTTGTAACTATAGATTACCCTCTGAATGGCGGCTTCTATGAAGATTTTGATACCATTGAATTCAGGATATCTGTAACAGATGCCGAACAAGGAAGCACTGACGATGGTGGCATAAGCTGTGACGACATTGACTCTGAACCTTCTATTGGCCATGATGACCATTCACACGGGGAAGGTGTTATCCAGGGGTGCGAGGGCGAATTCCCGACTAACCCTCATGGAGAAGGAGCCGATGATATCTTCTATGTGTTTAATGCTGAGTATACAGACGACGGAGGAGGAGCAGGAGCTCCATTAAAAGGTGCAGCCGTTAGTATTTTACAACCCAAACGTAAACAAGCTGAGCATGCAACTCAATTCATAGATTTACAAACGGAAAATACAGGCGATTTTTTAGGAGGAGGCCTTAACGTTGGGTTTGTAAATCATAATTCCGCTTTGAAATACGGACCCATGAATTTTGAAGGAGTTGATTTCTTCAGCGTTCGTTATGCCTCTCTTTCCAACGAAGCAGAAATTGAGGTAAGAGCAGGTTCCGTGGATGGCCCATTAGTTGCCAAAGTGAATACGCAAGCAACCGGAAACTGGCAGTTTTACGACTACTTCACTTCCCAGGTGACTGACCCGGGAGGCTCCTATGATGATGTATACCTTGTATTTAAAAATGCAGCAGCTGGTACGGGTTTAGGCAACATAAATTGGTTTGAAGTTCATGGACAGGGTATTGCTAAACAAAACCCTGATTCCTTAAAAGGATTAGCTGCAAGCTATTATCCAAATTCAGATTTCACGGGCACCCCGGTTGTGCGGCAAGACCCCATGATTGCCTGGAACTGGAGCGACGAAAGCCCGCATGAAGATATCCCGGCAGATGGTTTTAGTGTCCGCTGGGAAGGACAACTTGTTGCGCCCTCAACGGGCCAATATACCATTCAGGCTGTTGATGAAAATGGAGATGTTGAAGTCTGGATAGACGGTGAACTAAGAATATTTTCATTTATTACTTCTTACACCATGGATCTGGTTGAAGGTGAAACCCACGATATCATCGTGGAATATGCCCATAGCTCAGGCCATGCATCCATGTTTTTGGAATGGTCGGGTCCAAATCCGCAAAATGTAATTCATGCGGACTACCTGATCCCCGATACACAAGTTTTGGTATCCAATGAAATTGAAACAGAAACCCCAGTTAACTTCACACTTTCGCAAAACTACCCGAACCCCTTCAACCCAAGTACAAATATCTCGTTCAATATTCCCACTTCCGGGCAAGTAAAACTGGATGTGTTTAACGTACTGGGGCAAACCGTTCAGGTTTTGGCAGATGGAATCCATAACCAGGGGGCTCACACCGTAACATTTGATGCATCAGGCTACTCCAGCGGTGTTTATTTCTACCGGCTGGAATTTGAAGGCAGTGTCCTCTCAAATAAAATGCTGTTACTCAAATAAATCCAAGGTTATTCAATTTATAACATCTATTTAATGTGCCATTTTCTATGTAGGGCTTTCAGACCATCATCCTCTCTTCTTATTCTAACCTTGCTGATTTCTCAAGGAAACATAAAAGCTCAACAGGTTTCAGTCGGAGCCGGCAGCTACACTACTACCTTACCTGCCAATGTTGATGCTCCTCAAAACTATCTTGGAGAAAATCTAAACCCGCGTGTTGGTATTGATTTCAACCAGCCCATTCAAACCAACGATTTCTGGAGCAGCCTGATTTTTCCTTTTTTTGGGGATGCTCATGCACCTACCCTATTTGCCCATCCGTTATTAGTTGATCCGGGTAGCGAAGGGCTCCAACTAGGCTATACTCAAAGCCCGGTATTTGTGAATGCAGATTATCTGTACCCGTTCACTCCAAATCTGACTGTGGGCGTTGACGGGTTAAATGCTTCAACTACCACACCTGTCTCCTATTCCGATTGGACAGTTACCGCTGAATGGGTGGATGGGGCCAAAGCAATGACAGCTACCTTTGGGCATGGATTGCCTTTTGTGTACTTCCAAATTGAAGGTGGCAATGCCTCCATTACCACAGCTCTTACACCAACTGTTTGGTTCAATGAAGAAGAGGTTTTAGGAGTTACAATCAATGGAAATCATTATGGTATTTTCGCTCCAAACGGTTCTTCCTGGACTGGTTCAGAAGACTTTACTTCCGACCTTAATGGGAAGGATTATTTGTCTGTGGCTCTTCTTCCGGATAACACGGAAGAAACTCTGGAATATTTCCGAAGCCGGGCATACGCATTTGTGACTAACTCTACGATTGAATGGGAATATGATGAATCCACTTCGATGCTGGATAGCTGGTATAGCTACGAAACCATGCTCATGGATTCTGCAGAAGGAAACCTCAATGAAACTTTAACTGCTTTATATCGCCACCAATGGCTGCATGTTAATGAAGCGGTAACTTCTTATTCGTACGAATCGCCCCGGGGAAAAATGAAGTTGTTTGAAGGCAACACCTTTACTACCACCCTACCCTTCCAGGGAGTACTCCCCGCACTTCCAAATGAAGGCGATTACAATCCAAACATCTT
>JAKSCW010000162.1 GCA_022360375.1 Balneolales bacterium | reverse complement strand
GGAAAGTAGTATCGGTCAACCCCCAGAAGTACATGGAAGAAGCAGTTTCGTAGTTTTCCCTAAGTTGTTGTTGGGTAGCAACACGAATGTATTCCCGGGCAATAAAGAAGCTCGGTTTTTCATATTCCAGGAAAGCCCGTTCCCAGGTTCTCAGGGCTTCGGCGTAGTTACCTGCCTCTTCATATCTGAGGCCTTCTTCTAGTATAGATTCCTGTGGATTCAACAGAAGTACGAAGAGCAATAGTGTATTCATGACGACCAAGTTTAGAAATCGGAGTTTATGAGCATAAGTAGTAGTCTTTTTTGCTTAATAGCTTTTACCGTAACTATTTCTATACATTATTTGTAATTTTTGCAAATTAATTTTCTTGTTTATTACGATATCCAAACTCAAACCTCAATGTTCCGAATACTTATTCTTTCCATTTTTTTATGCACCAATCTGCTGGCTCAACCTACTCCAACCGAAGAAATTGATGCTTTTTGGAAGGAAGCTTCCAGAACAGTAAAAGAAGGGGATTACCTGGGTTATTCAGCAACTTTCCATGAAGAAGCAATTTTGGTAAATGGAATTTCAGGGAACAGTTACCCTATTCAAACGGCATTAGATGGCTGGCAGCAGGGCTTTGATGATACCAAATTTGGGGTAATGGAGGCAGGAGTGGAATTTCGCTTTTCAGAGCGTTTTCATGGAGCAGAAGCAGCTCATGATGTGGGAATTTTCCGGTATTTCTCCCAAAAAGATGGGGAAGAACCACAGGAAGTATTTATCCATTTTGAAGCGTTGCTCACGAAGTCTACCGGAACCTGGACGGTATTGATGGAATACCAGAAATCCATTGCATCCCAAGAGGAATGGGATGCGTTGGAGTGATGTTTAGTATCGGCAGTTTGAGTATTAATCTGTTCAGCCTCTATATCTCTACCACAATTGGGACATGATGCTTTCATGATAGTAGATGACAAATTACTTTAATCTTGGGTGGTAGGAGTAAAAGTGATCTCCTCTTAAAGTACAAACATCATCTTACGCCTAAAAAAGAAACCCCAACGCAGAGTATTGGATGACCGGACATAAAGAGAGACTTCGCTCACAGCTCAACCTTCATAGCTATTCGGCTCAAAGGTTCGAGTAATAAATTCCTTCATGATGCATAAAGGTGCTGTCTTTTCTGTTGAGATCTAGTTTCCTACCATCAAAATTTGTAGCCCGGAGTCCGAGTTCCTGGAAGATGCAGGCCGTTGATGCAAAGTCCCAAATGCTTCCGCCTCCAACTTCTTTTTTCGGAAATTTAATCATGCATGCGGGGCCATTTTCAAGCACCCGAATTCCATTCATCACAGAGGCTCCACCAGATAGTTCTACAATGCTATCTAAACCCAGTTCCTGAGCTTTTTGTTCAAGTAAAACTTCAATTTCTTTTACCCTGGGAGTGTTTTGCAGTTTTTTATCTGTTACGTATGTGAGGTAAGCATTTGAATTTTGGATCGTCCAAGGTTCTCTATTTTTAAATACTCCGTTTCCTTTTATCCCATGATAAAGAGTATCGGTAACCGGATCATAAACTATCCCAATAATTGGGCTCCCGTCTTTTGCGATTAAAGCGATAGATACTGAATATCCGGGCTCTTTGTTGATGAAATTCAGGGTTCCATCGATTGGATCAATACACCAGAAATAATCCTTTTCGAAACGACTACCATCATCTTCAGTTTCTTCTGTAAGAATTGCAAAATCATATTCATCACATGTTGGCTCAAGAACCGAAAGAATAACCTTCTCACATTCTCTGTCAACTTCTGTAACAACCTGAGAGGCATAATTTTCACCACCTTCTTTTTCCTCAAAAGAGACATCCCGGTTCATATATGATTGGATAACTTCTCCTGCCGAACGAGCTGCATTGATTGCGATATTGGTAAGGTGATTTAAATCCATTTACAGATTTTTGATTACTTCATCAATTACCCGTTCACTATAGCTATTGATTTTCCAATGTCCCGGACTCCAACCTTCGAGGAATCGATGAAAGTCAGCCCAAGCTACGCGATACATCGATCGCCACTCACTTTCCAACGCTTCATTTCTCTCAGTTAATTCGTTTTGAAGGAATTCGAAATAAGTATCAAGGATTTGTTCTTCAAGTCGTTCACTTTCTATTTCATTTAGAACACTGCCGATAAAATAAGCCACATCCTTCATTCCGCAACCACCACCTACATATTGAAAATCAACGGCTGCAACTTTTCCATCTTCACCGAAACAGAAATTGGCCAACTTTGCATCACCGTGCACAAAAGTCTTGTACTCACATGAATTCAATTTTTGATCTATACGTGAGGCAGCTTCCTTTAAACGCTGATTCTTCAATTCTTCCAATTCTTGAGGACGGGTTTCTAAATGCCAGTATGTACCTACTTCCCAAAGTCCATCTGGCTTCTTTCTAAGAAAACTGGCATGAAATTCAGCAAGCCATCTAAGGCAGGATTTTATTTCAATCCAATCAAGTGATTGCTTTCGAAGTGAAAATCCTGCAGCATCCAAATCCTCGAGTACCATAAATACTTGATCTTCATGATGTTCAACAGCAAGGGAATGGGGGAGACGAGCTGTACTTTGAGTGCTGTACTTTTCATACCAATTTGTCTCCACATGATAGGATTTTACTTTCCGCTGATGACCAATATCTGTATTCCACCCTCGGGGATGACTATTTGATAATTTTAACTGAACATGTTTTACTATTACACTTTTTACATCAGCACCAATTAATTCAATTCTTCTAATTTCACCATATCCGCTCCATAATTTCTGGATAGTCTCTTTTGCAACAAGTGAAGACGCTCCGGTACTTCGCAATACTATGGATCGAAAATGTTTATTCATACGGCTGCGAAGATAAGAAAAAGGATGAGTTGTGAAATGGTCAAGCATAGACTAACCTTACCTCTGATCAGTCTTTCTGGCTAATATTTTTTGTTTGATCGTTGTTGTTCTTAAAAATGAAGGGGATAATCTGAAAAAAATGTTTACGAATAAAATTCAAATAGACCCCCGCTCTTTATAAGAAAAAAAGCTCCAACGCAGAGCATTGGAGCTAGAAATTGCTTTTTAGGAGTCCATAGGAAGAGCGTATTGCACAAATACGCCCTTACGAATACTTTCTATACTTATTAGATGATTGGAAGCTGGATAGGAATTCGCTTAAGCTCACTTCCTAATATCTTATAACTAATCAATTCATCGATACTTCTTCCGGCTTTTCTTTCTTTCCGGAAACTGAAGATTTATGTGCATCGCTCACTTTGAAATATTCTTTAGGATCGTTGACCGGATTTTTTTCGAGAAGCAAATCCAGTAAAACGTCCATACGCTCTAAGTACTCAACCTGGAGATCACCGATCACATCGTCCTCAATTTCGGCAACATCTTTCTCATTTTTTTTCGGAAGCAGTACTTTTTTAATCCCGGCACGTTTGGCAGCAAGCACTTTTTCTTTAATTCCACCTACAGGAAGAACCAGTCCTCGCAGCGTGATTTCTCCGGTTAAAGCAATGGTTCCTTTTACTTTCCGTTGAGTGAAAATAGAAGCGATCGCACTCATTAAAGAAACCCCTGCAGACGGCCCATCCTTCGGAACAGCACCTGCAGGAACATGAATGTGTAAATCCCAGTATTTAAAAGCTTCTTCGGGAATTCCGATTTCTTCAGCATGTGCTTTTAAATACGAGATAGCCAACATTGCCGACTCCTTCATTACATCACCCAGCTGGCCTGTAATATTCAGTTTTCCGGTTCCTTTTGAAACACTTGCTTCGATGAAAAGAATGTCGCCTCCGAATGGGGTCCATGCTAAACCGGTTGCAACGCCAGGTACAGTGGTACGTTCGGCCACATCACTGAAGAATTTTTGTTTACCAAGGAATTCCTCCACCTCTTCTTGAGTAACAGTAAATGATTCCAACTCTCCATACGCCACTTTAGCGGCTACTCCGCGGCAGAGGCTTCCAATTTGACGGTCCAGGTTCCGAACCCCTGACTCACGCGTGTATTCATCAATCACTTTTTCAACGGCCGAATCGTCAATGGTAATCTGACCTTCTTTCAAACCATTTTCTTTGGTCTGTTTTGGAATCAGGTATTTCTTTGCAATCTCAGTTTTCTCCTCGAGTGTATAACCACTGATGTTAATGATTTCCATACGATCGCGAAGTGGGGCAGGGATCGTTTCCAGTGAATTAGCAGTAGCAATGAACAACACCTTGGAAAGATCGTATTCCAGTTCCAGGTAGTTATCACTGAAAGTATCATTTTGCTCCGGATCCAGGACTTCAAGCAGGGCAGAGGTTGGGTCGCCACGATAATCTGCACCCACTTTATCGATCTCGTCCAGCATAATAACCGGGTTTCCTTTTCCGGCTTTTTTCATGGAGCGTATGATACGGCCGGGAAGAGCCCCTATATAGGTTCTTCTGTGTCCCCGGATTTCGGCTTCGTCCCGGATTCCTCCTAAACTGAAGCGCTCAAATTCCCGGTTTAATGCACGTGCAATAGATTTCCCAAGGGAAGTTTTTCCTACACCCGGAGGGCCATAAAAACATAAAATAGGGGCTTTCATGTCTTCTTTTAGTTTAAGTACCGCTAAGTATTCAATAATGCGTTTCTTAACTTTTTCCAGCCCATAGTGGTCTTCGTCTAAAACTTCCCTGGCGTACTTCAAATCCAGCTTGTCTTCGGAGTATTCCTCCCACGGTAAATCAAGGATCCATTCAACATAACTGTGAATGATGCCATAGTTTGGCGAAGCATTAGGAGTCATTTCCAGCCGTTGTAGTTCTTTCTCTGCAGCCTCTTTGGCGTGGTCGGGCAACTTTTTTGCAGCTAATTTTTCCCGGAGTTTATCTACTTCCTGTTGTTCAGCATCTTCTCCCAGTTCTTCCTGGATGGCCTTCATCTGTTGACGAAGATAAAACTCTCGTTGTTGGTCATCGATATCCGATTTTACTTTTGTCCGGATTTTCTCGCTCATATCCAGTACCTGGAGTTCCTGCTCGAGGAATTCCATGATCTTTTCCAGGTTGTCGGAGAATTTGGATGTTTCCAGCAAATCCTGCTTGTCATCAATATCCACATTCAGGTTGGAGGCGATAAAATTCAGTAAGAAATTTGGACTGTTTATGTTACTTACCGCAATGGCCGCTTCTGAGGGTATATTGGGTGATTTGTTAATGATATCAACGGCCGTTTCCTTTACATTCCGGATTGAAGCGCTCAGTTCCAGCCCGTGTAAATCCATCTCTTTGGGATATGCATTTACCTTGGCTCTGAAATAAGGTTGATCCTGCGTGAATTCTTCAACTTTAAACACCGATTTTCCCTGTATAACGATACTACGGGTTCCATCCGGCATTTTGATTAATTTCAGAATTTGAGCTACAGTCCCAATTTTGTGCAGATCATCATAATTGGGTTCTTCAACATCGATGTCTTTTTGAGTAACTACCCCGATCGTTTTGTCTCCTGCGTATGCATCTTTTACTAATGCTAATGACCGGTCTCTCCCAACTGTAATAGGAACCACCACACCAGGAAACAGTACGGTATTTTTTAAAGGAAGAATGGGTAATGATTCAGGAACAGAAGCTTCTGTTAATTCTTT
>JAKSCW010000168.1 GCA_022360375.1 Balneolales bacterium | reverse complement strand
TATATTTGGTCTTCAAAAATTTAAGGAAATAGATGTATTTAAACTCAATTATTGAAGCAGTAGGTAATACTCCGCTGATCAAGCTAAACAAAGTAACAGAAGGTATACCCGGAACCATTCTGACAAAAGTGGAATATTTTAATCCGGGGCATTCCATAAAAGATCGAATTGGGATTAAAATGATTGAGGATGCTGAGGCAAAAGGATTAATCACCCCCGGGGGTACTATTATAGAAGGAACATCAGGCAATACAGGAATGGGATTAGCCTTAGTTGCTATTGCTAAAGGTTATAAGTGTGTTTTTACAACAACTGATAAACAAAGCCAGTCAAAAGTGGATATTCTGAAAGCTATGGGGGCCGACGTAATTGTTTGCCCAACCAATGTAGAACCGGAGGATCCACGGAGCTATTATTCAGTGGCAAAACGACTAAGTGAAGAAATCCCAAATTCTTTCTACCCAAATCAGTATGACAATAAGAGTAACCTTCAAGCCCATTATGAAACAACAGGGCCTGAAATATGGGAACAAACAGAGGGCAAAATTACTCATTATGTTGCAGGTATGGGTACCGGCGGAACCATTTCAGGAGTGGGAAAATACCTGAAAGAGCAAAACCCGGATATCAAGGTTATAGGAATTGATTCTGTTGGTTCAGTTTATAAGAAATATTTTGAAACAGGGGAATTTGACAAAAATGAAATCAAACCCTACATGACTGAAGGGATTGGGGAGGACATTATACCTGGTACTATTGAATTTGAATACATTGATGAAGTAATACAGGTAGGGGATAAAGAATCAGCCCTAGCAACCCGGGATTTGGCCAGATATGAAGGTCTTTTTATTGGTTGGTCTTGTGGTGCAGCTTTTTGTGGGGCACTGAAATATATAGAAGAGAATCCACTACATGAGAATGACATGATGGTTATCATACTTCCTGACAGTGGAACTCGTTACATTGGCAAGGTCTACAATGATGAATGGATGAAACAACAAGGATTTTTAGACAAGGAGTAAAATGTCCCAGAATAATCAAACCGGAAATCCGGGAAAAATGGAAATCGAACTTACTCAGGAAGAGGCAATTGGAACTTATTCCAATTTGGTAATGATCACTCATTCTCCTTCTGAGTTTATTCTTGATTTTATTGCCGTAATGCCAGGCGTTCCTAAAGCAAAAGTAGCTAAACGGATGATTCTAACCCCTGACCATGCCAAGCGATTGGCCGGAGCACTTAATGATAATGTTCGCCGATATGAGGAAGAGCACGGTACAATAAACACCCGGGAAAAAGTTGAGATTCCTATGTACCGGGGCCCTCAGCCAGAAGCCTGATCATTTCTTTGCAATAAGCAGGAGTATACTTCCTAATACAAAAAAAGAGATATGGGGGATGGCAGCTGCCATTGCCGGGGTTATAGTTCCGTAGTATCCGAAAGGTTCGGCAATTTTCATAAAAGCTAAGTACAGGAAACTTATAATGAGCCCTGTAGCAATATAAACCCCCTTTCCTCCCCGTCTGCGTTCTGAAGCTATAGAAAAACCAATCAATATAACCACGAGAATACTAAGTGGATAAGCCAGCCTGCCATAGAAATGTACTTTAGGTATTTCTACTCCTCCGGCGCCACTACGTTCTATGGCTAAAATATAGTCCTGAGCTTCCCCATAGGTTAATTGATAAACATCTGAAGTAGAGCGTGCAAGATCCTGGGGTAAGATAGTTAATGAAGTGTCTTTACCAGTAAACTTGGAAGTCACCATTCCCGAGTCGGAATAAATGCGTTCAGTAACAGAAGCCAGGCGCCATTTTTCCAGATCCTCTTTCCACTCCATGCTTGTGGCCATAATGGTTTTTTTAAGAAACAAGCTGTCATACTCTATAAAACGAACCTGGTATGCTGTTTGTCGCTCGTCGTCAAAATAATTAACCGAAAGAATACTGTTTTTGGATAACTCACGATAAATTTGACTCCGATCAATGTCTTCATTTCGTTGCTTTAAATATGTGTCTTCAAACTCAATCCGTTTTTTATTGGATGTAGGAATCACATAGGCATCAAGAATACTGATGGTTCCGGCAGTAATGATTGCAAACCCAAAGTATGGCAATAAAAGCCTGTACAGGCTTACCCCGGCCGCTTTTAAAGCCGTAATCTCAAGTCTCTCTGACAAGCGACCGGTAAGAAAAAGACATGCGGAAAAAATAGAAACCGGAGAGACCAATCGCACCATTTCCGGGATGTAATTCAGGTAATATTCACCCCAGATTTCAGCCATTGTTGCCCCCCGATCAGAGAAATCATCACTATTCTCTGAAAAATCGATCATGATGAAGATGAAGATGAAAATGAAGAGCACAAAAAATGTGATAATCGAGAGTTGGGCGAATATGAACCGATCGAATTTTTTCATGAGGACCGTTTAAGCAACTTCGAAATTTTCATCTCCGTTGAAAGCTGAAGTATTAAAATGGTTCCAATAGCACCAAATATAATATTAAAAGCCCACATGCCTACAAATGGGGTAATAAATAAACGGTCAGCCATTTTCTCACCCTGTATAATGGAAATCCAGTAAATGGTAAGTACAACTGAACTGATAATAGCTGCAATCCCAAAATTTCCCTTCCTGGTCATCATACCAATTGGGGCTCCAACTATTACAAAGACAACACATGCGGCAGGAATCGAATACTTTTTATAAATCTCAACCATATATCGGTTTATCCTTTTGAAGCGCCAAAGTATATTCCCACTGATATTTTCGAACCAGGCTACTTCTTTTTCTAAATCGCGATTAGCCAGGTCCAGCATTCTTTTTTTATAGATTTCATTCTCAAGAAGGCTCAACATATAAAAATCGGAACTATCAGTAGCAGCTGGGTTTTCAACCAATAGTTCCATAGGATTTATTGGATTAGGAACTGCTTTTTCATACAAATAGTCAAAACTGGAATTTTGGGATGTTTGCAACCCATATTCCAGGATTTCTGCTTGCAGGGAATCCACAACTGCTGACATAGCTTTAGCGCTCATTGTACGATCGCTATTTCCTCTTCTCGAGGGATCTGACCTGGAAAACTCCAGATCTCTCAGGTCGAAGGTCAAACGATATTGATCAAAGCTACTTTTTTCGTGATTGCTACTTCCAGTTACCCTACTGTGCCGCAAATAACGGGTTATCTCACCATTATGTAGTAACAGTGTTAATCCTTCTGAACCCTCGCTGATTAGAAAACCCTTCTCTGCTCTTATGTAAGCTCGTTTTCGTGTGTTTTGGGGTTCCTGAAACAAAGTGATGTTATAAAGGCTATCCGTTTCAGAGTCAATTTCCTTCACCAAAAAAGTAAAACCATCTATACCGTTGTAAAACACGTTGGGTTTTAAATCGAACCCGGGCTTCTTAACTCTGATATCAATAAATAGTGAACGGGCTTTGGAATTGGCTTCGGGCAGAACATTGTTGGAGAACCAAACCAGGAACACCGCCATAATTACTGAAGCAAACAAAACAGGGCGAATAATTGTAAATGGGTTCACTCCCGATGCCCTTAATGCAGTAAGCTCATTTAATTCTGAAAACTTTCCAAAAGCCATTAAAGAAGCTACTAAAACTGCCATCGGAGCAGCAAGAACAACCATATGAGCCAGGTTAGTAGCTATTAGTTCAAGGATAATGAACAAAGGAATATCTTTGCCAATAAGCCTATCCACATGCAGAATGAGGAACTGCATGAGTAGCAAAAACATCAATGTAAAAAAGCAAAACAGAAAGGGACCGATATGCCTTTTTAGTAAGTCCTTCTGGATATTATTTCTCCAAAAAATCAATGCAAGTAATTTCTGAGTTTAAAAAAACACTATTTTGGATTTATGAACGTATTTCGAGAGTAAAAAGGTACAATACCTGATCAGTTTCAGCTCCAAAATACTTTAAACAAACTTAAATATATGGTATTATCACCGTCTATTTGAAATAATCTGTCATCTAACAAAAAGCCTATCGTTTAACAGCTACAAAAAACTTTAACAACTGGTCAGCTTATTTCGGCGTTTTTTTACAGAAAACTATTTCTCAGCTTAGCTTTTTTTGTTGTGCTAAGTGTAACGTTATCTGTACGTTCAGTTTATGGACAAGAACAAGCAGATAGCGTAGCAGCAGCAGATACAGCATTAGCTGGTTTAAAGTTTTTTAAGTATTACCATAAAAAGAAGAAACCATCGAGTTCGCTAAGTGTTACCCGGTTGGGTAGATTGTATAATGTAAATCCCCGGCTTCGTGAAACTTCAGTAACATGGCAGGAGGGACAGAGCTATGAAATTCAGGAGCGCATTTTTGGGTATGAAATTCAGGTGCCCACCCTGGTTGATTTTGAGCAATTTCGGGAACTTAAAAAGCAGCAGCAGAAGGAATCGATACGATCTGATCTGATCGAAGAGGGCAAAACCCAGCAAGAAATAGGAAGGGGGCTTTTAGATTTTAGCATAAATGTTCCGGGAGGAGAGAATTCAGCATTTACAACGCTGTTTGGTACGAATGAAGTGAACCTGAGGGTTAATGGTTCGGCCAATATGAATGTAGGGGCTTCTATTCAGAATGTGGACGATGCTTCCCTTGCACCTGACTTAAGGAGAAGAGTCGATCCCACCTTTAATCAAAATCTCCAGTTAAATATCCAGGGAACCATTGGAGATAAACTCACCATTGCAACCGATTGGGATACAGAACGGCAATTTGATTTTGAAAACCGGCTGAGCATCCGGTATGAAGGGTATGAAGATGAGATCATTAAAAGTATCGAAATGGGGAATGTTTCGATGGCAACGGGTAACTCGCTGATTAGGGGTGGTAGTTCTCTTTTCGGGATTAAAGCGGTAACAGAATTGGGGCCCTTAAGTGTTACTTCGGTTGTTTCTCAGCAAAGGGGACAAAGTCAAACCCAAAAAAT
The DNA here is from genome assembly GCA_022360375.1 of Balneolales bacterium. GTDB lineage: Bacteria > Bacteroidota > Rhodothermia > Balneolales > Balneolaceae > HXMU1420-13. Next base: position 318 of record JAKSCW010000168.1, on the reverse strand, counting down.
TTCCGGGGGTTCTCAGGAAACGCAAATAAATTTAAAACCTGCCGATTATGAAGATAACAGGCACTTTTTTATTGATTTTTATAACCGCCAGGAATTTGAAGGGGCACTTTCTAATCCACAAAACATTATTCAGCCTTACCAAATCTTAGAACTTTATGTGTACATCAAAAGGGCAGGTACAAGTACTACAGGAGATAACACGGTAAATGCTATTGCCCTGCTTGATTTTGGAGTAAATGATGCCGGGTTATTGGGCTATCAACTTCCTTCCAATCAATCCGATATTTATTCAGATGCCTTGCTTGAAACACTAAGGCC
>JAKSCW010000241.1 GCA_022360375.1 Balneolales bacterium | reverse complement strand
ATTTGTTGGCACAATTGTTGGTACCGTAATCAATCTGATTTGGACGTATGTAATCGATACGAACCTCACTCAGAATTTTTACGACTGGCAGATTCGGGATCTTGAAACTCAAAACCTTCCGCAAGAACAATTTGAAATGGCATTGAATTTTATTCCGGAACCAGGATCGATTAGCGCATTACTTTGGGTTATTGGGTTTGGGTTAATTGGATTTGGAATAGTCAATTTGATTACCGGAATTATTGCTGCAAAAGTATTTGCCAGCGAAGAATAATAAAACAGCAGTTTAATGGAAGAGGTAACATCGAAGGAAATCTCAGGGCAGTTAAAGGAAGATTTTTATCCGGAACCTCTTCCCTGGGTTGAAAAGAATGGTTTTGCCCATTGGGCAATTGCTTTTGGCTGGGCTTTTATTGGGTTAATTCTATTCCAGCTATTGGCGAGTATTATTGCGCTGATTATTATCATTCCTACCCTTACCGATGTAAGCGATGTGGATGCCGTAATGGTAGCGGTTCAGGAGAATCTGAATGCTACCTTTATTGCAAATTCACTGGGTCAGTTTTTCATCATTGGCCTGGCGTCTTATCTCGTAGCACGAATACATTCAGTAAAAGGCAGGCATCACCAATTTCTCAGGCTTCAGAAAGGCACCCAATTACTTAAAATGACAGGGCTTTCCATCCTTTTGTTAGTGTCTTCATGGGGCGTTGTAAGTCTTCTGGGATGGCTTAATTACAGTTTTTTCGAATGGTTGATTGGAATATTTCCATCCTTGAATTTTTTTAAGGATATGCAATCCCAAATGTTGGAAATGATAACGGGATTCATAAAAACAGATAACTCGATTTTCTATGGACTTATTTACATCGCATTAGTCCCGTCAATATTTGAAGAAATCATGTTCCGTGGATACATTCAAAGAGCCTTGGAAAAAAGCTGGGGAATCTGGGCAGCCATTATAGTTTCAGGGTTTATATTTGGAGCATATCATATTCAGCCTTCCAATCTTCTTCCACTGGCGTTTTTAGGGATTATTTTTGCATATGTTACCTACATAACAAACAGCTTGTATCCTGCTATGATACTTCATTTTATCAACAACGGAAGCCAGGTTGTTTATGGAGCCCTGAATCCGGAATTTCTGGAAGCAACCGAACCAACCGGACCCGGGCTTCCGTGGTACTTATTAATTCTTAGTATAGGAGCCACACTATTTCTTGCGTATACTATGTTTCGAATAAAATCCTCTTCTGAACATGAGCTTGTTTGATCATCCCAAACCCAATGATATTGAAAATTGGGTGTGCGTATATGAAACCGGGGTCGAGTATGAGATCGAGATGGTTCGAAACTATTTTAGCAATCTTAAAATCCCGTCAAATATCCTTTCGAAAAGGGATACCGCGTATAGTTTGTATATAGGTGACATGGCTCTTATTTATTTGTATGTTCCTAAAGAGTTTGAGAAAAAGGCCCGCCTTGCTTTGCAAGAGTTGGAGAACAGTAATACCGAATTAAGCGAGGATGACGAGGACGATTATTGAATAACCTTCTTCAAAGAGTATTATTTGCCGTGCCTGCAGCGGCATTTTTTATAGGTATGACCTGGCTGGGGGGCTGGTTTTTTAAAGGGATGGTAATTGGAATAGGGTTTTTCATTATTCGTGAAATGATTCGAATGCTGGATGGGGCGGGTTCTCCTGTTGATATTCTTTTCCCTTATACAATCGGGCTTTGGATAATGCTCTCTCAGGATATTCCGCATAGCTTCGAAATTGGAATTGGGATATTTCTTCTTTTTGTGGCTATTCAGACATTCAATCATTCACCAAATAATATTTCAGAACTTGCTTCTACATTATTTGCAGGTATATATGCCCCGATTGGTTTATTGGGTTTAATACTGCTAAATGATTTCGGGAACAATCATGAAGGGTTCATGCTTACTTTACTTCTCACATTCATGGTTTGGGGCAATGATGTATTTGCCTATTTTGGAGGGAAATTCTTTGGCAAACATGCGCTGGCACCGGTAATCAGTCCCAACAAAACCTGGGAAGGCTTTGTTTCAGGATATCTTGGAAGCCTGGTTGGCACGGCGGTCATTTTCTACCTGGTTCCTGTTACCATTCCTTTAACCTTTTTGCAGCTTGTACCAATGGCTATATTGGTAGCCACTTTTGGTCCCTTAGGAGATTTGCTGGAAAGCAAAATAAAACGAGCTGCAGATTTAAAAGACTCTTCCAGTATTCTTCCGGGGCATGGTGGTTTTTTTGATCGCTTTGATTCTTTTCTTTTGGCAAGCCCGGTGTCATATGTTTATTTGTCGGTTTTAGTGGCATTTGGCTATGCCTCTTTCTAAAGGTTTATTTTTACTATTTTAACAATCTATTGAACTGAATAATTACCACTACGCCTAAAAACATGCTGTTAGATATTGAGTGTATTACAAAAAAAAAAAAAAAAAAAGAGGTCCTGAAAAAAGTAAATCTCAAAATCGAAGCTGGAGAATGTCACTGCCTTATTGGGAAAAATGGTTCTGGAAAAAGCACATTGATAAACATGATCATCGATGTAGTAGAACCGGATGAAGGTATAATCAAATTTTCAGGGGATTTTCTGAATGATCCAGCCTCAGCAGTTAAGAGCAAAATTGGAGTGTTACCGGAATTTAATCCCGTAATAGATGAATTCAGCATACAGGATTATTTGGAATATGTGGGCTTGATCTACAAAATGGATAAAGAATTGATAAGAAAAAGAAGTGAGTTTTTAATCCAGTTTTTTTTTGAAGAACCACCCTCCTCAAAAAAAATAATAGGGAGTTTCTCAACAGGGATGAAAATGAAAACAGGAATATGGGCGGCACTAGTACACAAACCTGAGTTACTTATCCTGGATGAACCCTTTGATGGGATGGATATTTTTTCTGCGAATAACATGGTGTCTTTCTTGAACGATTATAAAGAAAAAGGGAATGCAATACTGGTATCCTCTCATGATATGCTGTATATGGAAAAAGTTGCTACTCATGTATCCATTATTAAAGATGCCGAAATACTGAGTTTTCCTATGTCCTATTTCCATGCAAATAATTCTTCTTTCGAGAAGCAGATTTCTGAATTATTGGGATATAACCCTAAAGAACTGCCGGAATTCGAGTAATGAGTGGCGTTGCTTCATTTATTATTAAAAGAAGAATTTCGTCTGTTTGGGAGTGGCCGCGAATTGCTATGTTTTTGTTGCGTTCAGCTATCGCTCTTTTTGCCGGGCTTTCATACGGGATAGGAGCTGGGTTTGGAGTAGATTTTATGGTAGTACAAGGGGCATTTTCTGTTTCACAGTGTATACTTATTTACTCCCTGTTTTTGATGATTTTGTGTCTCTACGTAGACATCGCTCCGTTCTTTAAACAACCGGAATCTTTTTTTAAGCCATACCACCCGGCTAGCTTTAAAGAAATGTCCAAATTGTTTTTGTATTTCAGCTTTGCCCGAAGTTTTTGGTTCTTTATCCTTTTAATGTACGGATTAACGACTGCTATCAGTAAAGAACTTAGCTTTCTTGATATGTTGCCTTCCTTTCTCTTTGTAACACTTATGTATTTGCAGAACAGGTTATTCAGGTTAATCACGTTTTTTAAGATACCACACGCAAAATTTTTTTTAGTAATTGCTCTGCTGGTAATGACCGGAGCTTTTTTTGTTATCGGGGAGTTTGATAATCGCTTATTTTCGGTAGCCTTCTTGGTGATGATGTTGGGCGTAGTACTATCATTAAATCTATATATCAACTACCGTAAAATAGAAAAAACCCTGAGCAGCACAGGATTTTACAGAAGGGGGGCGATGAACAGGATTCTGGCCAATAAGAATATGAAAGTGTTACTGGCAGTTTGCTTAGTAATAAAAGTATTTTTAGTGTCTATGTTACTGATAAACTCTTTGGCGGCACCAGGTAATTGGGATGATATGATGTGGTTTGTTTGGTTTTGTATTTCCCCGATTGTAATCTTTAGTAATGTTGGATACAATTTTTTTGGAATAAACCGTACCCTGTTTCTTACTCATATTCTACGGGAGAACCATTTTAAGAGCCTTTTTATAATTTTTACTAAAGTAATTTCTGTTCTGCTTCTTATTGATATACTAATTGTTTCGATCCTGGTACTATTGTCTGATTGGTTTTCATGGGAATTACTCTCTTTTTATCTGGTTTCTTTTACTCTCTTTTTCTCAACGGCATTCATTTTGTCTTTGTACACACCCATCATAAAGGAAAAGTATTATTCTTTAGATTTTGAAAAATATGGATCATTGGTTGTAAGCATATCAGCTACCATAACAGCTTTTGTAATATTGATAGTGACCATAGTGGTAGGTCATACTGATTATTTCCTTTTCCTGAACGGGGTACTTTTAGCAGGGAGTTTTGTATTACTTAGATTTTATCCTATCAATTTTTCTGAAGTGACCTATGATTTTCTCCAAAAAATGAAGAAGATGAAGTAAGAATGTTTTTGGGTCTTTTGTAGTTTAAAGAACAAATCCTTGCATATGAAAAACATCTTACTAACCGGAGGGACCGGATTTATTGGTCAGGAACTTCGAACCCTTCTACTAAAAGAAGACTATTACATTACTGTTGTTACCCGAGATCCGAGGAAATACGAAGACGAAACTGCAAAAAATCAACGCTTCATTGCCTGGGATGATGATTTAACAGGGGCAATAAATAAGGCAGAAGCAGTAATTCACCTGGCGGGCGAAGGGATTTTTGACCAGCGGTGGAACGAGGACGTAAAAAAAAGAATCTATTCCAGCCGAATCGACACGACCAAAATGTTAGTGGAAGCAATAAAAAAGGCAGAGAATAAACCGGAAGTATTTGTATCGGCATCAGGTTCTGGCTACTATGGCAATCAAGGGGATAGAATCATGGACGAATCAAAACCGGTTGCTGAAGATTTTCTGGCTCAGGTTTGCAAGGATTGGGAAGCAGAATCCCAAAAAGCAACCGAATTTGGGGTGAGGGTTGTGAATCCAAGAATTGGAATTGTATTAGAAAAAAATGGGGGTGCACTTCAAAAAATGCTGCCTCCCTTTTGGATGGGCGTAGGAGGTCCGGTTGGTAACGGCAAGCAGTATATGAGTTGGATACACAGATTAGATTTATGTAAGGGACTGCTCTTCCCGCTCAAAAACAAATCTATACGTGGCGCATATAATCTCTGCGCCCCTACACCGGTTACCATGAACGAATTTGCTAAAATTCTGGGAAGCGTGATGAACCGGCCGGCTATTTTCAAAGTTCCAAAAATTGCCCTCCAGGTTTTGTATGGTGAAGGTTCGAAGCCCATTATGGATAGTATTCGTATGGAGCCAAAAGTGCTAAATGAAGCAAATTTTGACTTTCGGTTTGATGATCTGGAAGAAGCCCTTGCGGATATACTTGAGTAAAAAGTCCCCTCTTGAGAGGGGATTTAGGGGTGTGTAATAAGTTTGTAATCAATTCAGATTCTGAAACAAGTTCAGGGTGAAGAATAGAGTACTACTCGGGTTTATTAATGGTCCAGCACCGCAACCCTTCACGAGTTAGAGCAATTAATTCATTCAATCCATCATTGTTTAAATCAGCAATAATGGGATAGGTCATTCCGGATGTTGGAATACTAAAAATTCTTTGACCGGTTAATAATTCCCATGCAAAAAGTCGTCCAAAGTCGGCCAGGGCTACAACTTCTTGCCTTGAGTCTTTGTTTAAGTCGATGATGAGGGGAGTCATAGTCGCTGAAGCGGGTTGACCAAGGCTGTGAGTCACTTCCAGTTCCCCATCAGGATTAAACATTAAAACAGAACCGTTTGCACTTTGTGTAACAAACAAATCCGAACGGTAAAAACCAGTGCTGTCGCGAAGTAAGACGTTGGGTTGTACAGTTAATTTGTTCAAAGGGCTGCTGGTAGCATACAAGGATTTAATGGAGATGGAATCCATTTGAATCCGGATAGCCAATGAATCTCTAAAGCTTGGGCTTTCACCAATGGAATAGATGTAACCGTCGGCTGCTGACCCAAGAATCTGGTCTTCAAAAATGGTTGGAGCCGAGGTGAAGCTGGAATTAATGAATGTGGGGAATCCAGGGCGAACTAAGCCATTTCGCAGCCAACTATGCAATATGTTTTGGGAATACACCCAAATGGACCATTGTCCGTTTATTTCTTCAAAAACCGGTGCCTGTGTAACCACTGAATTTGTAAATTGAGGCCAGCCGCGAACATTTTGGCCTCGGCCGTCGATTACGTGTATCCGCCTGTTTTCGGTTGCTACTATGATCTCAGGAATTCCATTCCTTAGTACATCAGTAACCACAATAGGAGCACTGATTCGTTCTCCAATTTCGATAGGAAACTGGGGTAGCCGGTTTCCAATTTCATTCCAGGCATAGATTTTTGTACCTGCTGCCAACATAATTATGGGCTGCCCATTACCGTACCAATCATATAAAACAGGGCTTCCAACCGGAACGTCTCCTTCAGCAGTTTGCGCCCTCATCACGGAAGTTCCGTCAAAAGCAAGTGCCTCAACTTTGCCTTCCGTTGTGGAGAATATGATTTCCTCCGTAGTGCTGCCAACAATGTTCGCTACAACAGGTTCTCCGGAAAGCCCTTCGCCACTCATTGGGAGTACCCAAAGCTCATCATAGGGCTGAATAGAACCTTCCTCAGATATAGAATTAAATCGGAAGTTAACCGCATTGGAATTATCACTTCTGGCAAACGACATAGAAACAATATCATAAGGGCCAATTAAGCCGCCCAGCTTGTTTCCTCCCATCAAAAAAGGATCCATAAATTTCAAAAAATCGGACGAGTATGCCCAAACCAGGCCACTTACTTCACCCGGTAACTGTCTTTTTGCAATGCTGTAAGTCTCATCATAAAAAATAGTCCGGCGCCTTGTCCGATCAGCTTCTACACTTTCAGAAAGTCCTCTTCGCTTCGAAATTACGGCAACATCCCGCGAAAAAGAGAGATAGAAATCTGAAAAAGGACTCATCTCAGATCCAATCAATTCCGCTAAGATCGCACTTTTTAGGTAGTAAGATTCTCCTTGCTTTATGGCCAGGCCCTCTTCAGCAAATGAGTCTGCAAAGCGTTGTAAAGTAGCGGCACTTTCCAGGTTACGAATAAACAGGAACTCACCATTTGCAAGTAAGCCAGATTCTGGGAAAGCTACTACTGCAAATTCATCATCGAGACTAAGGGCGATGTCCCGGTACAAGTCATTATCGATGATTAAAAGGCTATCCAAAGGACTTGGATTGAACTCAGGCAATTGTGGAATTTGCTTGGGAGGGAGCCGGAAAATGGTAAAAGCAGCTGCATTGGCAGCGATGTACCTGTCTAAACTGATAGGTTGGTTTTCATAAGTTAAAGCGTCCATCAATATAGCCCTGGTTGTATCTTTCATACTGAGAGTACCTGTAAATTCAAACCCAGGCTGTTCTTCATCAGAAGGCTGAAAAGCCAAAGAAACTGGCTCAATACCAACGAACGAACCCATAATATTTGGCCGGTAACTGACGGCAAGGAATTGCTGAATCCAATGATCAAGTTGTTCGGTATTCATTACCAATTGACCGGGAGCAAGGTTTTCATCAATTCCGGAAGAGGGAACGAGATTTAAATACGAACGAAGAGAGCTTTCAACAGCTCTGCTGGAAGTAGAAAGAAGTAGCCAGTTATGCGCTTGAGCAGCAAAAATGGTGAACTCTCCAATATGAAGCTGATGAACCGTTATCTCATTGAATGAATAGTAGTTTTGTTCTAAGGGCAAATAGAAATCGGGGGCCCATTCTTCAATAGGAGCTGCAAGTTCTGAAATCCAGATGAACTCGGAACGGGTAGAAGCCGCCGGATACAGAACCAAAGCCTTCAAATCAATTTGGTTAAGAAGATTTTCATCTACCCT
>JAKSCW010000258.1 GCA_022360375.1 Balneolales bacterium | reverse complement strand
TCATTTAAAGAATCTACTTCACTTTGTGGAATAGGCTTAATGGTATCCCATTTCCCCCGAATCTGATTCACCTCTTTGGTAGCGGTCCATTTTTGCTCATTGATGATATCAGAAAACTCTTTAAGCAATTCCTTTTTAAGAACAAGATTTGCCTCTTTCTTCTTATTTAATTCTTCGTAGTACGCTCTTTTTCTTACTTCAAATTCTTCTCTGATGGTAATGAAGCTATTTACTAAATCTCCTATTGCGTCATCAGAAGACTCGGGACCTTCCTCAATCTTTAACGCCAGATTTGCAAGTTCATTCGATACAAACGCCCAATCATCCTGCGAAACAAATGCTTCTGCTTTTTTCAGGATATCTTCATAGTAGGTAACAGCATCACCTTCTTCAACTTCGGAGGAATCGTCCCCATTCAAATCCTGCTCTGCTTCTTCCTCAGGCTCTTCAATTTCTGCGGTTACATTTTCCTCAACCTCATCGGTGCCTAAAACTTCCTCCTCTTTGATATCAGGATCGACATCTTCTTCAGTATGGGCTACTGGCGCCTCTTCTTCAGCTAACTCAACTTGTTCTTCGGCAATTATTTCCTCAGAATCAGTACCAACCTGCTTTTCACCAGATTTTGGCTCTTCAGTGTGCTCTGCTTCTTTTTCAATTTCTAAATCCGACGGTTCACTAACAGGTTCTTCGGTTAGATTTTTTTCTTCTTCGTTTTGCTCCAGGTTAGTCACGACTACCTTCCTTTCCAGTGTTCTGTACGTTACGACTTTCGTCTACTATTTTAAGTTTTTAAAAAGATAACGGTTATTGAATGGATTACGCAACCTTTCCTTGAAATGCTCATCGTTAATTAATGCAGAATCTCATTCTTGCCGATTAATCCACAACTCTGTTTGCGGGAATGGGATACTGAGGCCTTTCTTGTCGAAGGTTTTGTACACTTCCTCATTCATTTTGAAAAATACTCCCCAATAATCGGCAGACTTTACCCAAACTCTAACTACAATATTTACTGAACTATCCGCCAATTCTGAAAGAGCCATAAACGGTTCCGGATCCTTCAGAATCCGTTCATCTGCATCAATTAATTGTCGTAACACCTGGTACGCTTTATCAATATCATCCCCATAACCAATACCAAATGTCCAGTCTACTCTTCGTGTTTCTTCTGCCGAATAATTGATTAAAGAACCTGTAGACAATGGCCCATTTGGAATAATAATGGTTTTATTGTCTGGCGTGTTGAGCGAGGTAACAAAAATCTGGATACCCTGAACACTACCGGAATATCCTTGTGCTTCAATGAAATCACCCACTTTAAATGGTTTGAATAAAAGAATCATTACCCCACCGGCAAAGTTTTGCAGCGTACCGGATAATGCCATCCCAACTGCAAGCCCTGCCGCACCTAAAATGGCAATGAAGGACGTCATTTCTACCCCAAGCATTCCAAGAGCGGTGATGTATACCATCACTTTCAAAAGAATAGAAACCAAACTACGGATAAAACTATTTAAAGAATCTTCTATCTGCGATTTCGTTAATACTGTTTTGATGAGCTTTGAAACCAGGCTGGTAATCCAAAGACCAATAACCAGTACTAATACAGCCTGTACCAGTTTAACTCCATAATTGATTCCTAAATCAACCAGTGTTGACGTATCGAACGTAAAGTTTTCCATCCCAAATATTTTCCTGATAGTTAGTTTGCAGGCTAATCTACAAAATGATTAGTCCTCAATACCATGAACTTCTTTTAATATTGCTTTGGCGTTAGCATCCTTCCCCTGCATAACCCGATGTTGAAGATTAGTAATGATTTCTGGTTGTGCCTTTTCAAAAGCTTCCTCTTTTGCGAGTTTTTCACTGGAAGTTCGAACAAGTTCATAGATATCATCCGCCCGAACTACACTGTATATATTGTCATCATTAAAGGCGTGAGAACGAAGGTTTTCAAATTCTTTAAATACCCTTGGGAAATCTTCACTGTTGTCTGCTTTGGTAATTATTTCAACATCAGAAGGGCTTTCGGCGCTAAGAGGTGTTTTACAAAGATAGAAGTGATTTAATGTGTAATTCATGAACTATTTTTTATCTAACTGAATAAGTTTGCATCTTAGGCGAATATAAATATTCCGCAACTTCTTTTATCATTCTATTTATGCGTGGGTTTTTGATTCTTGGTGTTTGTTTTTTTGTGTTTACGGTAAGCTGTTCTACTTCAAATCAAACTTCTGATGCATTTATTGCTTCCAAAGTTACAGAGGGAATGCATCTTATTCTGGATACCCCCCTTCCTTTCGATTCCAGCCTTTCCCAAAGCGTGGCAAAAGTTTATAAAGGAAATGAATTTCTCGGAAGTGGAGCCTTTGTTTCAAAAAATGGACTGTTTTTAACCAATTATTCGCTGGCACTCGAACATTTCTCCATTAACCTTACCGGTCCAGGCTTTTCCTTATCGGAAGGCTTCATTGCTCAAAATAATAATGACGAAATTCTGCTTCCGGGAATATCACTACTCATAGAGATAGAGCAGATTGACGTTTCACAAGAATTCAGCAGCGAAATCTCCGATAGCGCTAATAACTTTGAAATATTTCAAACCAAACAGCGCGTTGGTCAGGCTTTAATTGCTCAAAAAAAAGCATCAATGCCCAATGCACTGGTTGTGATCAACGATATTTTTTCTGGTAACCAGCAGGTAATGTCGGTCTATATACAGTTAAATGATATTCGTTTAGTTTTTGCACCAGCTCTTTCCATAAAGGAACAACAAAAACCAACGAGCTCAGAAATATATCAATCAGCCTCTGGTAATACCGCTATATTCCGGGCTTACACCAGCAGCTCAGAAGGTGCCCCCATCCCATTCAACCCCAAAGGGTACATTGAAATAGTAAATTCAATTACTCCGGAAGACTACATTCCAATTGCATTGGGGTTTCCAAATCGCACACATCGCCTTGAAAGCGAATACGCTCTTGACTTCTATCGTACCGATACCAATCCCTATATCCTGGAGGCATACGAATCGTTTGTTGAAAAAGAAGATTTCCTGTCTCAGCAGTTTCATGAATATTCAACGGCAAGCCTTGCACGCCGGTTTAATTCTGCTCTCCAGGTTGACCAATACACAAAAATCCAGGAATCATTCGAGAAATATGATCTTTTAACGGAAAAGCTGGATCAAGAACAATTCTTTAAAGAATGGTTGGCGGATTCCACCCAGCCAAATAATTACCGTTCTATCTATAATTTCATACGACAGGCATTTGAAATAGCTGAGCAAAATGGAGCGGGTTTTTACGCAACAAGCTACGTGCACTTACTGTCTCCGTTTGATGAAATTGGAACAATTTTCAGGAACCACCTCGATTCTGAACAAAGTGAGGGGATACCATCGCTTGTGCAACAGCAATACCAGTTACTTTCGAATATCAATATTGAAGCTGAATCTGCCCTGTTCAAAGACTTGATTTTGTTACTTTCGAAGTTACCGGAAGAACAACAATTTCTGAGTATCCAGGATATACTTTCCGGAGTACCAAAAGAAGATTATGAACAAGCTATTTCGGAGTTCATGGATAGGATGCGTTCAGCTTCCTTTCTTTTAAATCCTGAAAAAACGGAAGAAGTTTTAACCAATAATACCGCGTTCGAAGATTCATTATACCAGGTTATTGATGAAAGCCTGTTTTTGAATGAAATGTCTCGCAATAATCAAGGAATTTATGCGGCATACCTTCAGCCGGCACGGCAGGTTTTCGTGAAAGCCAAAATGGATTTCTACGGGGAGAATGAACTCCAGGCCGATGCAAATGGTACTATTCGTTATAACAAAGGTAGTTTTAACAGAATTTCTGCCAACGGAAAATATCTATTCACAAACAACGATTTTTCAGGGAGAGCTCCTGGTAGTATTGTGATCAACCAGAAAGGAGAATTACTTGGAATAATAGGTAACGCGGCTGCGGAAAATTTGATTAGCAATTACATCTTTATCGAAGAACATGCCTTTGTTAAAAGCATTCATTCACAGTTTGTTGTAGACCAAATTATACATACCTCAAATAATGAAGCCCTGATGCAGGAATTGGGGCTAGAAAACTAGTCAATTATTTCGCGAAGAACTTTTGGAATCATCATCCATTTAACCTGGCAGGTTCCTGGATTAATATCCTGCCAGCGAACGGCATAACTTTCCATACAAACAAGGCCCGCAGTAGGCACACGAAATGCGGTTTTTTCTTTCCCTCCACCTAAATATGTGGCAACCGATTCAATTAGCGGGTTATGACCCACTAACATAATAATTTCGGCATTTTCCGGCGCCCCGTGGATAGCATCAAAGTATTTTTGCACTGTTTCGAAATACAGGTTGTTATCCCATTTTACAATGCCTATATCTGCCCTCATAGCTTCCACGCAGAGTTGCGTTGTTTGCTTAGCACGTTCTGCAGTTGAAGAAACAATATACTGGGGGCGATAGCCGATTTTTTTGATGAATTTCCCCATTCTCGGGGCATCTTCTAAGCCTCTGCCTGCCAGTGGGCGGTCAAAATCATCCAAATCCGGGTCGCTCCAACTCGACTTTGCATGCCTAAGTAATAGAATAAACTTCATCGTTTCCCTATTATTTGAAGTGTAGGTTTCTGGAATATATGTTTTGGAGCTAACCATGTGAGCGTTAAACCTCTAACAACCATGAACACTGTCATGGCCAGCCATAATGCATGATTTCCAATTTTTGGCTCAAAAATCAGATACACAGGTACAAAGAATAAGATAGTAGATAAAAGCATAGAATTCCTCATAGCAGTTGTAGCTGTTGAGCCGATATAACTTCCATCCCAGATAAAGCAAATGCTATTAATAAAAGGTGCAAAAATCGTCCAAATCAATACGGCTATCGAAGCTTCAATAACGCGCTGTTTGTCTGTAAAAATGGATACTATTTCATTTCCGAAAACAGCATAAATACCACTTGCCAGAATCCCAATACTTAAGCCCCAAATCATGCTGTATTTCACTGATTCTTTTAATTTTTTGAGATTATTTGCGCCCTTAAATCTACCAACTAAGCTTTCTGCTGCAAAAGCAAAACCATCTATTCCATAGGCGCTTATGTACCATAATTGAAGAAGTATGGTATTTGCAGCAAGTATTATATCCCCTGATTCTGCTGACTTAGCTACAAAAAAGGCATAAGAGAAGATGAGGCAGAGCGTTCGGATAAAAATGTCCCGATTCACTCCAAAGAACTTGCGCAATTCAACCTTATCTAACACTTCTCTCCAACGAAATTGAATAGAAAAGTCTGAATATCTTCGTCGGTACAGAACATAGGCAAAAACTACCCCTGAATAACTGGCAATCAGGCTTCCCCATGCTACTCCGTCTACCGTCATATTCAATAAATAGACGAAGCCGAGGTTCAGAACAATATTCAATACATTCAACACAATGGTGACCAGCATTGGGTAGGTAGAATTTTGCATTCCCAAAAACCACCCATTGATGCTGAAAAGGGCAAGAGTAGCTGGGGCGGAAAAAATGCGAATACTATAATACAACTCTGTATAAGCTTCCACTTCCGGAGATGCATTCACTACCAATAAGGAGAGCTTAATAATTGGATACTGCATTAAAAGAATCCCGATACTCGCAATTCCTGCCACTGATAAGGCCCGAAAAAGCACCAGCCTGGTTTCTTTGTGATCTTCGGCTCCAAAAGCCTGTGCAACCAGCCCGGTGGTTCCCATGCGCAGGAAGCCAAAACCCCAAAAAATAAAATCGAAAATAATACTTCCTACTGCTATGGCTCCCAAATAGTAAACATGTTCCAGATGCCCAACAATTGCTGTATCTACAGCTCCCAGTAACGGTACAGATAAGTTACTTACGATATTAGGTATTGCTAATCGTAGTATTTGCTTATTCAAGCGTGGTTTTATTTTACTATACAAATTTTAGAAGAAAATACGTGTTAGGTTAAATTATTGTAGTGTTATTTTTTGGTTGTGGCTACTGGTTGCATCTCTACAGGGGTGCATGTATTTTCTTCTCTCTCTTAAAGGCAACACTATTTAACTAACATCTGCTTTTCCAATGAATATAGATACACGCAATCAAATTTTAAGTGTAGTACTTGGCATTGTAATCATTGCGCTTTCTTGGCTTCTCTATGATTCAATTGTTACCCCTTACCAAGAAGTAAAAGAACGAGAAGCTGAAACCGAAAGAGTTCGAAACCGGATGATTACTCTTAAGGATGCCTTAGTTCAATATGAAAGCAAGTATGGACATTTTCCTCCAACTGAAGGTGGCTTAGATAGTATTGTTACTTATTTATCCACTGACTCTTTAATGGTGACAATGGGAGATTCATTATTTGCCCAGATTCCGCCACTTGAGTACTCTCCGGAATCAATTATCCTGGCTCCCCGTTCAGGTCAGCGTTTTTCATACACCCATGTTGATACTACCCGGCCGCCACTTTATTTGCTGGAAGATCCTGATTCTGATGACACTATTGGAAGTCTTTCAAGAACCACCATGCGTAATGCGCCTAACTGGAATTAATGGATGGTTCTTCACCTAACTTAGGGGTTTCTCTTTTTGCAAATCGGCTCTACTACGCCCTAAGCAATCCTGATAAAGAACACCATCTGCTACATATAGGTTCTTATGATTTCAATTTTGATGTTGTAAAGGCACTTTCTTCACAGCATCGTGAACAATTTCCGCACGTAAAACAAACGTTTGAAAAATTACTGTCCCAATACGAGGTGAATTCGGTTCGGGCCTTAACATATCCAACGAACGAGTGTTGGACCGCCCTTCCGAAAATTGTCTATGACAACCCCGATGAGCGTGAAGATCACCTTTCCATCATAATGAAAGGGGTAGAACGTGAAGATTTGGAACCAACCTGGCATACGGTCTCTAAAAGCCAATACAAATTCCTGAATATCCGCAGAAGAAGCATAATGGGTGCCTATGACCAACTATCGGAAGACATTGGCACAACCGAATTCGTCAGCGATTTTGAACTTGCTCAAAAATGGTCAACGTTCAATAAACCTGGTGGTTCATTTCTGATGATTGGCTGCCATAAACATGTAATATCTATCACTTCGTATGTCTTGGGAAAATTCAGGGCTTCTACGTATATCAAGTATGACCACATTGATGATATTCCATATATGTGGCTCCAACAGGCAACTCATTCCACCTGGATGAAGGGATTGCATGAAAGCACCTTCTTTTTTGGAATTCAGGTACATGAAGTAGAACAGATGCTGAAGAATTTTCTGGATAAATCGACGAAAACTGTTGCCTTAAGTTCGCTTGGAGAAATTGGGGTATATGCGGAAGAACAAACCTACAGTTTCGAACTTTCCGCTGCTTTTCCTGCTATCCTTTTAGCTATAGATTTTTAAGCATTTGGTATGCGCATCATCACAGGAAAACTGAAAGGTCGGCGTATTCAAATCCCAAAGGGATTGGATGTTCGCCCAACGACCGATCGCACCAAAGAAAGCATTTTCAACAAAATTGAGGTGTACAAATTTCTTGATGGTGCCATTGTCCTTGATCTGTTCGGTGGATCCGGAAACCTGGGATTTGAAGCTATTTCGAGGGGTGCAAAGTCTGTCACATTTGTGGACTTAAACCCTAAGAACATCAAGCTGATTGAAAAAACTGCTGCTGATTTTAACATTGAAACCCAGGTTCGGACCTTCGTTGCAGATGTACAAAAGTATCTGCACGGAATCCCAATTCCTTATGATTTCATTTTCTGTGACCCGCCCTATGACTATGAATGGATGGATGAAATGATTATCCAAATTCTGGAAAACAATTGGCTGAAAGAGGATGGCTGGTTTATTCTGGAACACGATAAATATCACAATTATAAACAACACCCCCATTGTTTTTTCAGTAAAGCGTATGGCCGAACCACGGTTAGTATTTTTGAGAAGCATCCGGTAGATTAAAGTATGAATACATTAGCCCTTTACCCCGGATCATTCGACCCCATCACTTACGGTCACCTTGATATATTAGAGCGCGCTGCTAATTTGTTCCAGCATGTAGTGGTTACTGTTGCTGTGAATAAAGAAAAACGTGGTGTTTTTTCCGGTGATGAACGGGTAGCCTTAATCAAAGAATGCCTGGAAGGAAAAGAATGGGCGGTAAATGTAGAGGTGGATCAATTCACCGGGCTATTGGTAAACCATGCAAAAAAACTAAGGGCAAAAACCCTGGTTCGGGGTGTTCGTCAAATCTCAGATTTTGAATATGAGTTTAGAATGGCTCTTACTAATAAGCGGTTGGCACCAGAAGTAGATACCATATTTTTGATGCCTGATGAAGAGTTCACTTTTATTTCAGCTTCTCTTGTAAAAGAAA
The DNA here is from genome assembly GCA_022360375.1 of Balneolales bacterium. Taxonomy (GTDB): domain Bacteria; phylum Bacteroidota; class Rhodothermia; order Balneolales; family Balneolaceae; genus HXMU1420-13. The sequence goes on along the minus strand of JAKSCW010000258.1, from coordinate 7,816 downwards.
TTGCTTACTGGGATGGAGAATTACGCTCTTTTGTTCCGGATAACGTTGCCGCTGCTCTGAAGAAAAAATTCAAAAAATGAACATTGCTAATTGATTTGCTAAGGGCGAATTTCTGATTCACCTCAAAATCACTCTGTTCAGCAATCATGATTTCACAACGCGCACAAAATGTACAACCCTCTGCAACACTTAAAGTGACAGGAAGGGCAAAAGAATTAAAAAGAGAGGGAAAATCCATTGTTTCTCTAAGTGCAGGAGAACCCGACTTCAAAACGCCTGCATACATCTGTGACGCAGCCATCGAAGCCATTAACGGTGGGCAACATGGCTATACAATGAACCCAGGTACGCCGGAATTAAGAGATGCAATTGCTGCAAAGCTTAAAAGAGATAATGGTCTCGAGTATGAACCTTCTCAGATCATTTGTTCCAATGGTGCTAAACAATCTGTAGGATTTGCATTATTAGCCACAGTAAATCCAGGTGATGAAGTTATTATTCCTGCTCCATTTTGGGTATCGTATCCGGAAATGACCCGCCTTGCCGAAGGAACATCAGTAATTGTCCGAACTTCCTTTGAAAACGATTTCCGGCTCACAAAAACACAGTTAGAAGCTTCCATTACAGATAAGACAAAAGTACTCATACTTTGCTCTCCTTCCAATCCAACTGGCTCCTGCTATACGAAAGAAGACCTTGAAGGGCTGGCAGAAGTATTGAGAAAATATCCGGATGTGATAATTATCTCTGATGAAATCTATGAATACATTGTTTTTGAAGAAAAGCATGTAAGCATTCTAAATGTCGCTCCGGATTTGAAGGATCGTGTGGTTTTAGTAAATGGATTTTCTAAAGGTTTTGCTATGACAGGCTGGCGATTAGGATATTTGGCTGCACATCCTGATGTGGTAAAAGCTGTTTCTAAAATTCAAAGCCAGGAAACTTCGGCGCCTTCCTCTATTTCCCAGGCTGCAGGCCTGGCTGCTTATACCAATGACCTTTCCGAAGTTCATGCGATGCGGGATGAGTTCAAAAAACGCCGCGATTTCATGGTGCAATCCCTGAACAGTATTGAGGGAGTTAGTTGTTTTACCCCTGGTGGTGCCTTTTATGTATTTCCTGATGTTTCGAAATATCTGGGGTCAAAAAAACCTGATGGAGGAAGTGTCGAAACTTCAACCGATCTTTGTCTTTATTTACTCGATGAGTTTGGCCTGGCATGTGTTCCGGGAGATGCATTCGGCGAACCAAATGGCCTCCGCATGAGTTATGCTGCAGGCATGGAAGAGTTGAAAGATGCAATGGAACGATTTAAATCGGGTTTGAATACATTAGCATAAAACACCCGGAAAACCCGTTAAAATATATTTATGCCTACGTACGAATACAGAAGAGAAGACGGAACCACTTTTGAAATCATCCAAAAAATGAGTGAAGCCCCCCTGGCTATTTGTCCTGAAACTGGCCAAAAGGTGAAGCGCGTGGTTTCCGGAGGTGGGGGAGTTGTATATAAAGGAGAAGGTTGGTACGTAACGGATTACAAGAATGGAGGCAAAAAAATCCCGGAGAATGAGAAAGGGAATACGCCACCTGAACCTCAAAAAAGTGATTCCAAAAAAGCAGATACAAGCTCTTCTGAATCTGCCTGAGAATTCTTCTCAACCGAAATAAATGTACTTATGCCGGCGTTTTTTTATTTTAAAAACAGCCCCTCAACCGACTATTTAATCAAATGAAATCATTGTCCAAGCTACTCAGTCTTCTTATAATTTTATTTCTCATTTCTTGTGATTCTTCCAGTTCGGGAGGTGACGACGGAGGTAATAATAATGACCAGGATCTGAATGGGTATAACGATGAGACTTTTTTCAAAACAGATGGTCAAAACATTCTTAACCGGCAGGGAGAAGTTGTTGTTATTCGGGGTTACGGACTGGGTGGGTGGCTAATGCCTGAAGGGTACATGTTCAACATGCCTGGAGATTTTGGCCCTACTAAACTAAGAAATGCGGTTACCGATTTACTCGGAGCTTCGGAAGCAGAACGCTGGTTTGGAGTGTTCCGTGACAACTATGTCACTGAAGATGATATCATAGCCATGAAAGAATGGGGAGCCGATCATATTCGGGTTCCTTTTCACTACGACATTTTTTACGATATTGATACCGACGAATTCAAAGAAAGCGGGTTCGAACGGATGGATGATCTTTTTGTTTGGTGCAAGCGCCATAGATTGGATGTGATTCTGGACATGCACGCCGCACCGGGGGCACAAAGCGACAAGGAAATTGCCGATAGCGATGGGGTGGCACGCCTTTGGACAGAGTATGAAACGTATATGCCCATTACTATCAAAATCTGGACAGAAATTGCTCGCCGGTATGCTGATGAAACCATTATTATTGGATTTGACCTGTTAAACGAACCCGTCACTCCTGATGGCTATGGAGCAGAAGATGTATTGCGATTCCATACTGATTTGATTCCTGAAATTCGCAGCGTTAATGAAAATCATATTTTGTTCATTAACGGAAATTATTTTTCGACCACCTTCGACTTATTGGATCTCATTCCTGCTGTATATGATAACGTGGTATTCTCATTTCATAAGTACTGGAACGAAACTGACCAGGGAACTATCAATTATCTCCTGGAACTCAGGAATCAAACAAACACCCCGCTCTGGCTTGGAGAAACCGGAGAAAATTCAAACCCCTGGTTTTATGAAACCGCGCAATTAGTGGAAAGTAACGATATTGGATGGAATTGGTGGACGCACAAAAAACTTGAAACCATTACATCTCCCCTTTCCTCTCCCACCAACGAGAACTACCAAAAAGTTGTTGAATACTGGAAAGGAAATGGCCCTCGCCCAACTACACAGGAAGCATCTGATGGATTATTTCAAATGGCTCAGGATTTGGCAATAGCTAATAATGAGCTCAGGCCGGATGTTATTGCATCTCTGTTTTCTCCCGATTTTGGAACTCGCAATATTCCATATACTGAACTTACTATTCCCGGTGAAATACCTGCCGTATATTATGATATTGGGAACAATGGCGTTTCATACAATGATATAGAATACAAACGTGTTAGCAGCGACGAAACCCAGAATAATGGGAATAACGGCTGGTCAATGAGAAACGACGGAGTAGATATAGAAGTAAGTTCGGACCCATTGGTTGAATATAATGTGGGATGGATTGATACCGGCGAATGGCTAGAGTATACTGCACAAGTTACACAAGCAGGAACCTATGATGTAGTAGCCAGAGTTGCTTCGCAAGGTGGAGGAATCATCCGGATTAAAGTTGATGGACAGCCTATTGATACTGATGTTCGGGTTACCGATACGGGCAGTTTCCAAACCTGGGCTCCATTGACTATTGGTACCAAAGACTTTGAGGAAGGAACCGTTGAGATAAGAGTTGAAGCTATTTCTGGCGGGTTTAATTTAAGCCTGCTTACCTTCGAGTAAGATCGTATTTCCAGAGAACTGATATAACATAAGTATACCCTGAAATGAATGAATCATATAACCAGGCTGTAGATCAATTTGTTCAACTTTGGGGAGATATGGCTTCCGCATGGGGTATTAACAAAACCATGTCCCAGATTCATGCACTTCTTTATGCTGTTTCAGAGCCGATGGATACAGATTCCATTATGGATAAACTTGATATCAGTCGTGGAAATGCCAATATGAATCTCCATCGTTTATTGGAATGGGAACTTGTTAAGAAAATCAATTTTGAGAGAGACCGTAAAGACTACTATACCGCAGAAACAGACATTTGGAAAATCGTATCCACAATTATTCGTGAACGGCAGCAGCGGGAAATTGCTCCCATTCGTGCAGAACTCCTGGAATGCATTAAAACTCTTGAACAGGGAGGTATGGAAGACGAGGAAAGCCAGGAATTTAAACAGCGAATTGAAAACTATTATGATTTCCTGGAGATGTTTGAACGCTTTACGAATGCACTTCTTCCATATATAAATAAGAAAAATCTCGGCTTTCTGAAGCAACTGGTAAAATTGGTTGAAGTTAAAGAATCCATTAAAGGAAACTTGACTAAGAATGAGTAAAACAACCCGGCAAATTGGGAATGAAGCAGAAGACTTAGCCTGCTCTTTTCTGAAGAAAAAGGGATGGGAAATTCTGGATCGAAATTACTACGCCGGCCATTCTGAGATCGATATTATAGCAAAAGATGAGGAGACCATTGTGTTTGTTGAAGTAAAAATGAGATCCAGCAACATTTTTGGCAATCCTATCGAGCATGTAACTGAAGCAAAAGTAGCCCATGTTTTCAAAGCTGCTGAATATTGGGTTCAACAAAATAATATGCTGGAATCCCCTCTAAGATTTGATGTGATCGGGATCATTCGAAAAAAGAATCACCCCGTTACAATTAATCATGTTGCAGATGCTTTTCGCTAGATACTTAAAGATGCTTTCTCATTCACTTGTGGCACTTTAAAAGCGCTAAAAAGTACATATGTTACATTTCACCTGACGTTTTACCGGTGTCTGTATCAAAAAAGTGAAGCCTGCCTGCATCGATGTACATTTTAGTGGTCATCCCATCAGTTAATTGTTGCATACCTGTATTTTTAACAATCCAGTTTTTTACTCCATCGATATCTATATGAGCGTATGAAAAATCCCCCATATGCTCAATTAAATCTATCTGAAATGACGTTTTGGATTCAAATAGAAATGGACTTTCGGGTTGTAGAGAAATGTTTTCCGGACGAATCCCCAGAATGATTTTACCTTCTGGCAAATCATTCGGAAATCTCAAATTTTCGAACAACACTTTATTATCCACTAAAAAAGAAAAACCACCCTCCTTTTTTTGAAGCTCCCCTGAAATGGTATTCATAGGCGGACTTCCAATAAATTCTGCCACAAATTGATTGGCTGGGGTGTTATAAACATTTAAGGGAGTATCAATTTGTTGAATGGTACCCTCATGAATTATAGCTACCCGATCAGCCATCGTCATAGCTTCTACCTGATCATGAGTTACATAAATACTGGTAGATTTTTGCTGACGATGAAGCCTGAGTAAGTCGGCACGCATTTTTACCCGTAACTTAGCATCAAGATTGCTTAGCGGCTCATCGAAAAGAAATGCTTTAGGGTTCCTGACTATAGCCCTTCCCAACGCAATGCGTTGCTTCTGTCCTCCTGATAGTTGCTTTGGCTTTCTTTCCAGTAATTCTGATAAACCGAGAATCTGGGCCGTATCAATTATTTTTTGATGATACTCTTTCTTTTTCCCGCCTTTAACCTTCAACCCAAAGGCCAGGTTATTATATACAGACATGTGAGGATAAAGCGCATAGTTTTGAAAAACCATAGCAATATCTCTGTTCTTTGGTGGAATTGTATTAATTACATCCCCGTCAATAACTATAATACCTTCATCAATCGACTCGAGGCCTGCGATCATTCGTAGCAGTGTAGATTTTCCACATCCTGAAGGCCCTACCAATACAAGAAATTCACCTTTCTGTACTTCCAGCGACACCCCTTTTATAACTTTTGTTTTGCCAAATGTTTTTCGAACCTTTTGAATTTCAATATACGCCATGGTTTCAGTTTGACTATTTATATTTACATTGCAGCTGTTTCTGTTGCCGCGTATGCTACTTCTACGGCCTTTAAACCATCTTTCAGATGTACAATGGGCTGATGTTCAGAATTTCGAATTGTATAATAAAAATCACTAAAAATACTTATTAGTGCGTTCGTATAGAGTACTTCTTTAGGAGTTTTCGCCGAAATCCTCCCCTTTACCTTTTTCGTGTAGTTAAAAGTAATATCCCGGATTGGGGTTTGATTTACTTCTTTAGTCTCTTCTATAGAAAACAGGGAATTAGATTTCAGTTCACCAATCAATGAGGAAGAGGCAAGTAAATTAAATTCTCCAGATTCGGGAATCCACCCTTTAAGATCAAACTCTGCGAGCGAGAATCGCATCATGAGTTTGGTCTGCTCAAAAAAATCAGGACCAGAAAATGAATGATAATGGTTTACAATACATCCACTTTGATACTCCGCTGTCAAACCCATTCTGTCTCTTTGTCCATTATCTCTGAATTGCTGCCAACCCCTCACACTCTTGATGATGGGTTCTTTAAGAAACCAATGTGCGATATCAATGAAATGAACTGCATGTTCAATAAGAATGCCGCCCGAAATTTCAGAATCCCAAAACCAATGATTGGCAGGTAAAAATTCATCCTGTGCATAATTATGGATTGAAAAATGCTCGAGCTCCCCTAATAAACCTTGAGAATACATTCCTCTGATTCCTGATAAGACCGGATTGCAACGCTGCATAAAATTAATCAATGCCACTCTATCCGTTTCTTCTGAAGTCCGAATAATTTGCTCCGCATCACCGGGAGTTATTGCCAGGGGTTTTTCAATAAGTACATGAAGACCTTTCTTCATTGCAGAAATTGCAATCGAAGAATGTGTAGATGGCGGAGTTGCAATGCAAAGTGCTTCGATATGTTTATTCAAGATCATTGTTTCCCACTTAGTGTAGGTATCAATACCCTCATATGAAGAATGATCGTCTAACTCAGGATCAGCAATTCCGGCGACCGTTATGTTTGGGGTTTCTTCTAACGCCTTAAGCAGGAATTTTCCAAAACCACCAAATCCAACAAGCCCAATCGTTAAAGATTTCATGAAAGGTAAATTCATTAAAGATTTATGTTGACTTTTTAAAAAATTTCCAGAAATTTATAGAAGCGCTTCGATAAATCAAAGAATCTTAGTTTGAATACAGTAAAAGCACCCAAAAAAGTTACGATCAAGGATGTAGCCGAACATTCGAATTCCTCAATCTCTACAGTTTCTATGGTGATTAATAACAAGGGATATGTTAGCGAAAAAAAACGGCAAAGTATTTTACAATCTATCAACGATCTTGGGTATGTACCAACAGCTTCAGCCCGTAACCTGGCGTCCAATAAAACCAATAATATTGGTTTTATATTACGTGAATCGCATTTTACGCTTAGCGAACCCTTTTACACCCGCATCTTTTTGGGCACTGAATTCGAATCAAAAAAGCATAATTATTATGTACTTCTGGCCACGGTTCCTGACGAGGTCGAACGGGCCACCGCACGTGTTGTGGCTCGGTTGCTGGCCGGGCGCGTTGTCCAGCACTTCGATCTCGCGAAGCACGAGGGTGCTGTTGCTGTCGATCAGATTGCAGCCGTCGCCCGTGTGGTCGCGAAACGACGTCCGTTCGACGAGGAGGGAGCCGGCGCCGTACACGGCGATTGCGGCCCCGGCCCCGTTGGGGACCTCGTTCCCCGAGAACGACGAGTCGGAGATCCGGCTGTGATTCCCCGCGCCCGTCCAGAGCGTCAGGCCACCGCCGAAGGTCCATCCCTCGTTGTCCGCGAAGACGCTCTCGTCGGCGATCAACGATCCCTGGCTGATGAGGAGGCCCCCGCCGTCGTCGGCAGCAACGTTCCTGGAGAATCTGGTTCGGACGAGCACTACGTCCCCGGACTGGACGTAGGCGCCGCCGCCGTCCTCCGAGAAGTTGCCGTCGATCGTGGAGTCGACGGCACGCACGCGTCCCGTCGCCCAGAGGCCGCCGCCCCCCTGTGCTCCGCCTCCGCTGGTCTCCGAGTTGCCGCCGACGAACGTCCGGACCAGCTCCAGGTCCACCCAGCTCGAGATGCCGCCTCCGTTCAACTGGGCCTCGCCACTAGTCACGCGCACGTCCTCGAGGAGGACGGGACCCAACGCGCGCAGGTTGCCGCCGTCGTC
>JAKSCW010000171.1 GCA_022360375.1 Balneolales bacterium | reverse complement strand
GTTTCGGGGTAATTCCTAACCATCACATTCACTTTTTTTGAAGGCACATGTTTTACAACGTTCTTTTTCCCGGGTTGAAGAACCTCCAATACTTCAAAGGTTCGGCCCGGAAAATTACTGACCCGCTCTTTGGACGTATACAAATGAGTGTGTTGCCCCAGTTTGGAAAGATTGAACCGGAACCCGGAAAGCTTGAATCCTCCTGCTTTCCGTATAGCTGCATTTGAATCGTAGATGTAGTTCTCAATGCCGGAAAAGGTTACCTCAGCATCTCTTTCCTCCTGATGAGTGAACCGAAATCGTGTCTCTGCTCCATTGGGGAGCAGATTAATAGCTTCAATGGCAGGATTACGGTTCTCTCCAAGCTCAAAAAGAACTTCTTTTACTTCATTTTCCACGGCCAGCACGTTCACGTTTTGGCATCCGCCTAATTGGTCAATGGCCAACTTTATATCAATCATCGGGGAAGTTTTGATTATAACGCGCCCTCCTCTTTCTCTTAACTCTCCAATGAATGAAAGTACATTGGGAGAATACTGCTCCAATCCAAAAACCCTTTCTTTAGTATCAGTTCTGCGGGATGGATCAATGTAAATGACATCAAAATGCTGGGTTGTAGTACCCAGAAACTCCTCCGCCTTAGCATGAACCACATCGATTGATGCCCCAAGTTTATCAAAGTTGTGCCGGGCCAGTTCACAGAGCATCGCATCCGGCTCTACATATATTCCCTTTTTAAACTTTTTGGATAAGAAGCAGGAATCAACCCCGGTTCCACCCGTCAAATCTAAAAGCGTATCTCCCGTCACAAGAGTGGATTTAAATTCTGCGGTTTGTTGGGAAGATGCCTGTTCAAGATTTTCTTTTGGAGGAAGAACTAATTTAAAATTGGTATACCAACCAGGGATTTTTTTCTTCAGTTTTTGGCGGGAAGCAATTTGCCCGGCGATCTCACGAATGGGCAAATGGGGATATTTCTGTACCTTCAGCGCTATATCTGTTGGCTTTTCTTCAACATGTTGCTGAATGAATTCCTGTACTTCAGGGTTGATCAGTTTCGAAATCATTCCAAAAGATACTTCAATTCAAAAAACTTATATCTGTGAAAATTTCCATCATTGGAGCGGGCATCGGAGGACTTTCAGCAGCTTGTTTGCTGGCTGCAAAAGGTCATCATGTTGAAGTATTCGAAAAGAACGAACGGGCAGGTGGCAAGATGAATATCGTAGAGGCAGAAGGGTTCCGGTTTGATACCGGGCCTAGCTTGCTTACCATGCCCCATCTCCTGGAAAAGTTGTTCCGGGAATGTGGTTACGAAATGAATGATCATTTAACGTTGCTTCCCCTCTCTCCTATTTGCCGCTATAATTACCAGGACGGAACCATATTTAATTGCTTCGATGACCGAAGTGAAACAGCCAGGGAAATTGCCAGGTTTTCGGAAGAAGATGCCTCCGCTTATTCAAAGTTCCTGGCATATTCTGAAAGCATCTACCTGAAAACAGCGAACGCATTCATTTACAACCCCCTGTTTGGGTTCACTGATTTCCGAAAATTGAACCTGCTCTCCTTTTTTGGAATTGATGCCTTCTCAACCGTTTCGAAAAGCGTGAATCGCTTTTTCCGTTCTCACCAGCTTCGAAAGTTTTTTAAGCGTTTTACCACTTACAACGGGTCCTCCCCGTACCTGGCACCAGCCACACTAAATGTGATTCCTCATGTGGAACTGAATCAAGGGGGATTTTATGTAGATGGAGGGCTGTACAAAATTGCGGAAACCCTGTTTTGGCTGGCCGGTGAACTTGGGGTCACCTTTCATTTCAATTCATCCGTTCAGAACATTCAGGTATCCGGAAAAAGGGTGACCGGACTGGTTTCAAAAGGGGAAGTGAACCCATGTGATCTTATTTTTGCAAATAGTGATGCCACCGAAACCCTAACCACCCTGATTGACGATGCATCTGTTTCCCACAGAAAGAAGAAAAAAGCATCAAACATTGAGCCTTCCTGCTCTGGCTTTGTGTTATTGCTTGGGATAGATCGTACCTATGATCAACTGGTTCATCACAATATCTTTTTCAGCGAGGGATATGAACAGGAATTCAACCAGATTTTCAATCAAAAAGTGATGCCTGATGATCCAACGATTTACATCGCAAACACTTCGTTTTCGAACCCTGAACATGCACCAGAAGGTAGTTCCAATCTTTTTATCCTGGTTAATGCCCCTTATCAATCCGGCAAATATTCCTGGGAGAGCAACGCCGGGGCGTATGAATCAAAAGTGATTTCTGAACTCGAAAAGCGCGGACTTACTGATCTTGCAAAACATGTAACTTTCAGGCATAGAATAACGCCTGACGACTTTTATGATAAGTACCTCTCTAACAAAGGGAGCATTTACGGAACTTCGTCGAACACTAAGTTTTCGGCATTTGTGCGCCCAAGAAATAAATCGAAGGATATTGCCGGGCTTTACTTTGTTGGTGGATCAACACATCCCGGAGGCGGAATACCCCTGGTGATTCAATCCGCTTTTAACGCTATGGCCCTGTTCGAGCGTTACGGCAGGAATTAGATCTTTGCTTTTGCTTTGCCCATTTCACCAAGATTAATCACTTCCATATTCTGAATCTTAGTGTCGTCAATCTCGAACCGGATTATCGTCCTGATCTCCTGGAATCCCTGTTTGCCTGCCGCTCCCGGATTGATATAAAGCATTTTGTTTAAGTGTTGATCACGGGCCACTTTCAGGATGTGAGAATGGCCACAAATAAATACATCAGGGGTGTTGGTCTCAATTTCTTCCCGGATCGGGATACAATAACGCCCCGGCACTCCACCAATGTGAGTCATCCAAAAGTCCACTCCTTCCCGCTCAAAGCGCTGATGTAATGGGTATTCGCTTCTGATGTCCTGGCCGTCAATATTGCCATACACACCTAGCACCGGTGCAATTTTTTCCAGTTCTCTCGCAATTTTTATGGTTCCAAAATCCCCGGCATGCCAAATCTCATCACACCCGTCGAAATAATCGAACACCTGGTGATCCAAATAATTATGAGTGTCGGAAATAAGCCCTATTTTTATCATTAAATTGATATCATCTTAACAACAAGATATAGGCGACAAAGAAACGACATTTCGTTGATTTCTCCTACTTAAATCGTTCTAACCCAACAAATCATCATTTCATTTCCTTGAAGAGCTTCAGCATTATCATCGTTACCTGGAATGGGCTTCGTCACCTGCAGGAATTCCTGCCTTCGGTGGTGAATACTCACTATGAGGATTTCGAGATAATCCTGGCTGATAACGATTCAACAGATGGAAGCAAAGAATGGGTAAAAGAACACTTCCCTGCTATCAAAATTGCGGCTTTCGATGATAATTACGGCTACACCGGGGGGAACAACCGGGCCGTTCCATTTGCTGAAAAAGAGATATTGATTTTT
>JAKSCW010000175.1 GCA_022360375.1 Balneolales bacterium | reverse complement strand
GCGCTACCGGACTGCGCCACTCCCCGGTTTTTTCAAAGACGAAAAAGATACGAGATTCTCAATTTGGTTACCAACAAAAATTTTAAATAAAAATGCAACAATTGTAAATCTAAATCATCTTTTTTGTGAGGTTTAACCCCAAATAAATACAAAATTATGAGAAAGATTCAATACCTGATACTGGTAACTATTTTTTCATTAGTAACATTTTCATTCACTCATGCGCAAGAAGCTGAGATCACCGGATGGCAAGAAGATGAATGGGGCCTACTAACTTGTACTGGTTGTACGAGTGTATATAGTATGATTTCTCCAACAATTCGTTTTGCGGATTCGGATGAAGACCCTTGGGAAGTAAATGCAATTGTGTCAATAACGTCTGGGAGTAGTAATGTCACTGTTGAGAATTATTACCCTATTGCCGGTCCGAACCCGAACACTCATGGTGCTTTAAAATTTACATTTACAGGAAATTTTTCAGCTCAGGTGACATTTCAAACTGTGTACTCTGGTAGTGTATATAGTAGTCAAACCTACACAATCACACAAAATGACCTGCAGCAGTAATTTAATGTAGAATAGCAGCAACATAATTATCCCAACTCATGTGGGCTGCACGTTCGGATACATTCTTTGCAGGCAATGGATTATCAAGGAATTTCAGCATCACGTGAGCCATTGAATTGATGTCTTCAGCTTCTGCAAGGTAGCCATTGAATTCATCCGTGATAGTTTCAGGGAAATGTCCTACCCGTGTGGCCAGGATAGGGAGTTCAAAGTTGTAAGTAAGAGATTCAACGCCCGACGGAGTAGCTGTTAAGTAATATAAGATGCTGCAATCAGCAACCTGGAAGTATTTGTGAACATCCTCGTTTGGTATGAATTCGTTTTTAACCACCATCTGGTTTGTCAATCCAAGCTCCTGAATTAAACTCAGAGGGCGGTAATCTTGTTCACTCTCTTTGTTTTTGAGTAGCAATTTCTGAGCAACCCCAAAGATACCCCGCTTTATTTTGGTTGAAAGTTTTGAGGTATCGAGTGTAGCCCAAAACTCTTCTCCACAAATCAGAAAAGAGACATCATCTCGTTGCTCTGAAACTATTTTGAAAGCCTTAATAGCGTTATGCAGTCCTTTGTATTTGCGAATGAATCCAAAGAAAAGGAATACGTTTTGCTTTAGTCCCAGTTCCTTTTTGAAAGCCTTCACATCAAATTCAGGGTCGGGTTGATATAAATCATAAACCGGATGAAAAAGCTTGATGACTGTGGTTGAATCGTCGGATGAACGATGTCCTTCTTCAGTAACAGAAAAGTTCCTGTCAGGATACAGTTCTTTTAATTCATTTACCGTTTTGTAAGCATGGGCAATGTAAGTATCAGCGTGTTTTATACCTGTTTTCGTGAGCTGTTCATCAATTGTGCTTCCTTCTTTTTGAACCACAAAATGAAGATCGAATATGATTTCGGTATCAGAGTGCCTTTTTAACCACTTCGCGATTGAACCCATCGGGAGTCCCTGAATAGAAATTGCCCATTGGAAAATCACTTTGTCCGGTTTCAGTGAATGAATGTACTTTGCAGTTTCTCTCCAGCTTGCGGGGTTATTATAGTTAGTGATGTACTTGACTTGTATACGTGTTCCTTCGAGAAAATCGGATCGGCTTGATTTATCTACAAACTCACGGGGAATAATAGCTGGATATTGATTCGTCCAGGAAACGATATGTACTTGGTTTTCCGGATTTTTATCTAAGGTTTTTGCCAGTGAGGTATTGTAATTTGAAATGCCTCCTTTAAACCTTGGCCCGGGGCCAAAACAAACAATTACTCCCATAATCAGGCATATTTTTTTACAGCTATATCATACACCCGGCGCATTCCGTCTTCAAGGGATAGCTTTGGTTTCCAACCCAAACGATTTGAGACATAATCCATATTTGCGTACCGGGAATGAACACCCACTGGTTTATCTAGCAAAGCCTTAATCTCTGGCGAATATCCCGCAAAAGAAGTAAAGACCCGGATTAAATCCAGGAAGCTGGTGAGCTTTCCACTTCCAATATTGATGGCACTTCCATCGGTAATATGATCCATGGCAAGAAGAGTACAATCCATTACATCCTCAATATGAACAAAATCCCTGCCCTGCTTTCCCGTGCCCCATACTTCAAAAGGGTTTTCTTTTAATGCAGCGCGTCGTGCAATTGCAGGAACCGGGTAACTTAAGTCCTGGTCCTCACCATAGCCGGAAAACGGGCGGATGCAGGTTACAGAAACACCATAGTACCTGGCAGCTATTGATGCTAAATATTCACCGGTTAATTTCGACCAGCCATACGTCATATCGGGTTGTCCCATCCTGGTGAAATCGATATCACTTTCACTCAAAGCGATAGCATCCGATTCAGTTTGTAAATCTACCGGGTATGCTGCGCTGGAACTTGGATACAATGCACGTTCGGGTTTGTTCAGGCAAATCCATCGGAAAAAAAGTGCATCAATAGCCAAATCGAGTGCCACTTTCATAGGATCGCCATCTATGGTTGCCCGTCCGCCTACAATGGCGGCGAAATGGAATACATCTTTGAATTTGGGAATATCCAATCCGAACCGGGTGTTGAAGTATTCAGGATCTTCAATGAGAGCTTCAAGAATTACCCGGATATCGGCCTTCAGGAAAATCATTCGTTCTTCTTCTCCGAAGAAAGTAAGGCCGTTATTTTCCCGGGAAGGGGTACCTTCCGGAAGCCAGGTAGAAGGGTGAGTTCCAACCGACAAATCATCAATAAATAAAATAATATCGGAGGTTGTATTGTGTATTCTTTTAACAAAATTCCGGCCTACAAAACCGCACCCACCGGTTATAAGATGATAATTCATGAACTCCTTTCTTTAAGTTTTGCCGAAGATAAAGAATTCTCAAAAAAGGCTTTCCAAAAGAAGCACTTTGTTTTAAAAATTCCGTTCTTAACTCCAATTTGAAACCATTTACCATGAATCGATCACTCATACTTGTCACACTTATTTGCATCAGTTCAGCCAGCTATGCTCAATCATTGGAGGTAACTACTGAAGTAGTTTCAGTTCATAAACTGAAAGGTGTTGTAAATGCAGAAGGAATACATCTTACGGATTCAGGCGATGAAATTTTAACTGCTTCTTATACACTTCCAAGCCAAACTGATCCATCCTTAGAAGTTTACCCAATGACTAATGGGGATTTTGTAGTTCGCGAGAACATTGCCAATTTTTTAGTATATGATTCATTCGGCATAGCAAAACAATCGATTTCGAACAGCTCGCAAAGTGAAGGAGGAGAGGCAATTTCACAATTAGCGATGGATTCGTTCGGAAAAACCATTGTGCTTTACAATCCCCAGGTAGTAAGTGGAGGAAATACAGGGTCAAGGGCTCAGCGAATTGACAGGCAAGGGAACCGTTTAAACCTGTTTTTCAGTTCTGATCGCGCACTTCGGTTTGTGAAGGTTTCAGGGAATGGAGAGTTTATTGCTTTTACGTCAGAGAAGCCGGGTACTGACAATCAGGTTCAGTTAATGGATCGTTTTGGAAATATTCTTAACACGATAAGTTTTGACCAGGAAGTAGCCGGTGTTTCATTTTCCGAAAATGGGTTGTATGCAACTGTTTATTCCGTAGGCAGAGCGGCAGTATTCAGGGTTAGAGATGGGGAAAGAGTGGGAAGCACGAGCTTCAGGAACACCTCTCTGAAGTTTGCAGGATATGATCCTGTTGACAAAACTATTCTGGCGGTTACAGGTTCCGGCGAAACTTCTATTAGCAATGTTGAACTGCATGCCGTAAATGTGGAGGCACGAAAAATTGCCAGACAAGAGATATCTGCTACATTGACTGCCGTTGAGGAACCCATCTTAACAAGATCTTCATCAGGGAGATATATAATTTCAGGATACGATAACAATCTTACTTTACGAGCCAGTTTTTAAGTAAAGGCTCACTCTTACAAAAGCTAACCAACCTGTGCTATGAAACACATACTAACTTTAGTTTGCCTGCTGGTTATGGTCGCTATGCTTGGCTGTTCGAATTCCAGTGATACAATGATTTATTCACCCGATAAAAAAACCAGCATTGAGTTTACCTTACGGGCGGATGGAACCCCCACGTATTTAGTGAAGCATAAAGGAGCAATACTTATTGATAGTTCGAGCCTTGGCTTTGAATTTAAAAACCAACCAGCTATGACTGAAGGTTTCGAAGTAACCGGAACATCAAAGACTACAGGGTTCAGCGAAACCTGGGAAATGCCATGGGGTGAACAGCGTTATGTATTAAATGAATACAACGAATTTGTAGTAATACTTCGTGAAAAAGAAGTACCCAATCGGGAGATGGAAGTTATTTTTCGTGCT
>JAKSCW010000304.1 GCA_022360375.1 Balneolales bacterium | reverse complement strand
CACATGCATCCTACTGGTGGTGGAGCAAAAGGGTATACTGAGGATGTACGGATTGCAACCCGGGAACAGGAACGAATTCAAGCCCAGTTATTCCACATTATCGGTGAGAACACAGGGCATACCTGGAAAGAGATCGAAGAATTCTTTCTGAGAGATCGATTTCTCAGTTCATTAGAAGCTAAGGAATATGGTTTGGTAGACGAAGTGTTGGGTGAAACCGATTTGATTGTAAATGTTGAGCACTCTGAATTAAATGTTAAGTGGAAATCCAACTAATAATTCATTTTTCAATTACATAATAAGCGCAGGTAGAAATGAAATTCCGAAGTACCGGAATAGAGGAGATAAACCGGGACTGCACCCGCGTTTTTAGATTGAACTTGTATTGATAGATTGGGTTAAATAAGAAGAGTTGCCGCTTTAATTGAGTATATCCTTCTTTCTTGAATATTCGCTCAAACCGTTCAATAGAAATTCCGGTCTCTTTTATTTCTATCAGGTCGTTAATTCTCTTCTCTCTTTCTCCAAAAAGCTTAAAAATGCCTTGGTAAACAGGCATGGGCAGTAAATGATAGTAAGGAAGAATACTCAGTATTTTTTTAGTGCTAATTTGCTGATGGCCTCCAAACGGCATTTGCCAGGGTGGAAAGCCAAAGAATACTTTTCCGGAGGGCTCGAGAAAATCTTTTAATTTTGCCAGAAACAATTCCTGATTTGGAATGTGCTCAATTACATCTTTTAGGATAATCAGGTCGAATCGGTGGCCAATGTCCTTTTCAATATCAATATCATAGATGTTTTTGGCAAGGAATCGAACTCTTTGTTGGGCTATTTCTTCTTGCAGAAATTGTTCTGCTAATTCAACACGGGCAGCACTCAATTCAATGCCCATACATTCATTACCGTTCTCAATAAAAGCTTTCAACACTCCGGCTTCGGCAGATCCTATTTCAAGTACCTTAAGATCAGGGGTTACATCAAAACATTCTTGTAAAAAAGGAATGATGTATTCTTTGGCCGTTCGGTATTGATAATTAAAATACTTCGGCTTGTTGGAGTGAAACTCAAACATGTCAGCCTTTCTCAGCTACTCCTTTTAACAATGGAAGCGCAACTTTCCATCCTTTTTGAGTATCAATGTACCGTTCCAGACCATTCTCAACGTATTTGTACCCTTTCTGAGTAATGGTGAGATCTACTTCATCCCCGTGTTCCTGAATCTCGTAAGTAATTACGACATAATTTTCGGGTATATCTTCGATTCCGCTTTTATGAGGGAAAAGGGTGTGCTCAAGTAGTTTATTAGGAATATTCCTGATCACTTCCCCTTTCACAATTGTTACTTGTTTTTCGTCTTGTTCAATATAAAAATTGGTTTTACTTCCGGGTTTCCAGTCTGTTTCTACCCGCGAGCCAAACATGTATTTCTCAATTTTATCAGGATTTGTTAAGGTATCCCAAACCTCTTCAGCGCTAGCTTTAATGGTTGCTTTTAACTCAATTGTATTTTCCATTCGTGCTGCTTTAGTATGATTTTAGACGACATCAAAGCCGTTTTGATTATTCTGGTTTGCATAAGTAATAATGTGATGAGTTCGTGCAACGAATTCTGAGACGTTGAATTCCCTAAAAGGTAAATGAATAAGCTATAAATGGTTGAAACCGTCTTACTTTCGGCCATGCAAAAGATATATGCACTTATATTGGGATTACTAATGCTTTCGGTTTAATAATAATTTTATACTTTGATAAATGAAAGTGCCACTTAACTAACTCGCCGTTTTGTTACAAAAAATATCAACCTACTTTGGTCCCAGTACATTAGTAACAGCAGCGTTTATTGGGCCTGGAACACTAACTGTATGTACGTTGGCTGGGGTTAGTTCCGGATATACTTTGCTCTGGGCGATGGTTTTCAGTGTAGCGGCAACAATTATTTTGCAAGAAATGACTGCCAGACTTGGCTTAATTACCCAATCCGGTTTCGGAGAAGCGATTCGAAAAGAAGTACAACAACCGATTGCTAAATGGTCGGCGATTCTACTTGTAATGGGTGCAATTGTAATTGGGAATGCAGCCTATGAGGGAGGGAACATATCTGGTGCGGTACTTGGGTTTGAAGAATTAATTTTTGATTTGGGCATTACGGTGAATCATGTACATGTGTCAATCACCCCTTTATTCATTTCATTAATTGCTTTTATTGTAATCTATTTGGGGGTTTTTAAACTCATTGAGCGTTTTTTAATTACCCTGGTAGTTATAATGAGTGCCGTATTTGTGACCACAGCTATTGTAGTTCAACCGGATATAGGTGAGATTTTCAGAGGAATGTTTGTCCCTTCAATTCCTGCCGGGGAATTGCTGCTGGTAGTAGCGATTGTGGGAACAACTGTTGTTCCATATAATCTCTTCCTGCATGCTTCCATAGTCCGGAAGAAATATTCCAGCCCCAATCAGCTTTCTGATCTGCGAAAAGAAAACGCAACAGCAATTCTTCTGGGTGGATTTATTTCTATGTGTATTATTATAACCAGTGCAACTACCTTACTCGGTGAACCCGGAATTTCGAATGCGGCTGATATGGCCCAACAACTAAAACCATTGCTGGGAAATTGGTCATCATACTTCTTGGGGACAGGTTTGTTTGCCGCAGGTATATCTTCTGCAATTACTGCTCCGCTGGCAGCGGGATACGCAGCAAAAGGTATGTTAGGCTGGGAGGGAGATATGAAATCCACGAAGTTCCGGATTGTTTCCATAGGAATATTGTTGCTTGGAACTCTTTCCTCCATGTTTGGAATCAGCCCTATTGTCGTTATCCAGTTCGCCCAGGTTGCAAACGGAATTCTGCTTCCGGTGGTCGCTATTTTTCTGATTTATTTGATGAATAAAAGCAGCTTGTTGGGTGAATTTAAAAATTCTCTTCTCCAAAACGTGCTGGGAGGGGTGGTGATTTTGGTAACCGTGATATTAGGGATCCGAAGTTTAAACGCCGTATTTCAATTTCTGTGAGTATGAAAAGCATTGATTTGAATTGCGACTTAGGCGAATGGAGAGCTCCGGACGGAGCTGAAAAAGACGCACAAATTATGCCCTTCATAACTTCGTGTAACGTTGCTTGCGGGGGGCACATTGGGGACAAAGAATCGATGAAAAGAACCATCGAAACTGCGAAACATAACCTCGTGGGAATAGGTGCACACCCGGGTTATCCCGATCGCGATAATTTTGGAAGGATTGTAATGAATATCTCTTCCGGGGAATTAAAAAACTCTTTGAAAAAGCAGATTTCGGAGTTGGTGAATCTGTTGGAGAAAGCGGGCGAGCCACTTCATCATGTAAAACCACATGGAGCATTGTATAATCATGCAGCCCGTGATGCATTAACATCAAAAGTAATTTTAGAAGCCATCCGGGAATCGGGGGTGCAGGTGCCGCTATATGCTCAACAAGGCACCGTTTTTTCCAGATTGGCAGAGGATTTTGGGTTCGAAGTAGTCTGCGAAGTATTTGCAGATCGTGCATATGAAGATGACCTTTCGCTTAGATCACGAACACTCGAAGGGGCGATACTTCACAAAAAAGAAGAAGTTTTGGCTCAAATAGAACAAATGGTACTGAATGAAGAGGTGATTACATTTTCAGGGAACCGATTACCTATAGTTGCTCAAACAATTTGCTTACATAGCGATACAGAAGGTTCAATCTATCTGGCAAAAGAAATCCACGAATTCTTGAAAAGTAAAGATGTTGCCATCGTTCGAGCATAACGGGATTCAGTGGGGTGCCAAAGTTCTGGGTGAGCAGGCTCTTTTGCTGGAAAATGAAGCTGTAGAGCTTTCTGAGGTTCATTTTTTTTGCCAATCTATTGAAGAAGCAAAAATTGAGGGTGTGCTGGAAGTAATTTCAGCGTACAAAAGTCTTGCCATTGTTTTTGATGAATCTACTTCCCATGAATCT
>JAKSCW010000232.1 GCA_022360375.1 Balneolales bacterium | reverse complement strand
AGATTTTTACTTCTTCTTGGATTCCTGATCACTTTTTCTGCTTCCGGAAATGCACAAACCCAAATTGCACAGGATTACTCCAACATCCTGGAAATCCCGAATGTAAAGACTATTCAGGCTTCCACTTCACACTTGTATGTGCTCTCTGAATTGGAAGGAATGGCAGTGTTTCGTGTTTATGGAGACTCCCTGCAATGGTTGTATACCTCTTCGGGTATGCAACGCCGGGGAGATACCATGGACGCTGATATTCGTTTCGCGTATTTATATGGAGATAGTAAACGACTTACTGTTCTGGAACCCACCTCTGTTCTGGGGGTGTATTCTTCTACCCTTCTTCCCGAAAAACCATTGGGAGTGGCACGACTTCAAAACTACTTATTTGTCGCAATGGGTAGTGCAGGATTAGGGCAGCTTTCGCTGGAAACTCCTGAAACGGTTGATTCCGATGCTCAAATTGTTGGTAATGATGTAATTATCCGCGCAGGTGTATTAGATGTGATTTCATCCATTGTAAGCAACCAGTTATTTGTGGTTACCGACGACCAAAAACTTCATTCTTTCTCTGTTGGTGATGAAGGCCTGGAGCATATCGCAACTTTAAACCTGAGCGAAAACATCCACCGATTGTTTATTGATGGTGAATCAATCTGGGGAAGCACTGCTTCCGGCGAAATCTTCACTATTTCAGCAAACGGTGTGGGCAGAAACCTGGGCAATATTGATGAACCTGTTTCCTCCATCGCCTTTTGGAACGGAATTTTGTTTACCCGGGGAGAATCCGGACGGCTCTGGGTTTCCCAAAACAACCGCACATTGAGTACCTGGAAGAACGAAACCCTAAGCGGAAATTTCATTACGAAAAGTAAAGACGCTGTTTGGATTTCCGTTTTCGACAAACTCAGCTCGATTATCACACTGGATCAAACAAGCAATCCCCCGAATGCGATCCTTAGCAACGATTTTTCCATTAAACCGATTGAAAGCATTACACTCACTTTCCCCAAACCTTTACTACTTGGGCTTGAACTGGAAGGAAGCTATCCAACGGATGATGTAACATTCACTTATCGGTCTGGTGTAAATAATGCTACCATCAATAAGCAGGGGTTTTTCTGGCAACCTACAATGAACCAGGTT
>JAKSCW010000177.1 GCA_022360375.1 Balneolales bacterium | reverse complement strand
TTTGTTTTAACCTGTTCTGTTATGTTTTCAACAACAGATAGCATGGAGTTTATGCGCCCATCGTGCTGTGTAAGGGGCATTGTTTTATGCAGGTAATGGTTCCCCTCAATCTGAACCTCCAAAATCTGGCTTTCTCCCTGGAGTGTTGCCTCGTATGCCTCTTTAATCGACTGGTAAATCTTTGTTTCAACATCTTTGAAAATCTCTTCAAGGCGAAGTCCATTAAATGAATCCGGGTTTATTCGATGGTGATCGAATTCACTTCCCCCGGTAAATTGTACAACCAGGTTTTCATCGAAAACACTAAGATATGAACGAGGTATATTCTGTGTTATGGCAGTAAGAAGGGTATCTCGATTTATTAATTCCTGATTTTGATTTTCTAAACTATGAATCAGTTCATTATTCACAGACATATACTTCTGGAGGAATAAGGTGATTACAAATATCACTACCGAGAGAGCAATGATTTGCTCAGCCCAACGAAAAAGGGAATTTGTACCAACTACGTAATTTTCACTTTCGAGTATGCCCGTTTCTATTGCAACACCAATTCCAAAATAAGTGGCAACACAAAACAAAAAGATCCAAAGGGTAACTCTAAAATTATATACCAATATGGATAAGAAGGGAAGTATTACAATTAATGAAGAATCCGGGGTATATAAACCATCTTCAAGTAAATCGGAAACAACCACTGCAAATACGAGGATGAGAATCGTATTGGTTTTAAAATAGATGGTCAGTTTTTGCCTGTAAAAATAAGTCAGGAACAAAAAACTTATGGCGGTGCAGTCCAGCAATAAATCAAGGTTCAGGGGTTGTTCATCCAGGGGAAATAGTGAGATAATGAGAACCCCGAAACCAATAGAGGTGCCGGTGAGTAGTATTCTGTCAATTAACTCGTCCTTAACACTTACACGATTATAAGCGGATACTAAATTTCGCATCTGTACGCCCGTATTTCTGCTTCTGAAACCTAACCTTTTGAATTAAATCAATTATCGGCCCAAAATCATTCCATAAAAAATGCAGCAGATTTTAACCCAACCGGTCCATTCAGGTACTTAAAGGGTTCTCCATATTCGAAGCCCGAAAGGTGTCCAAAATACCGGGCTCTGGCCTCTATTTGTTTAAAGTAATGGTGAGAGGAAATATACGTTTCAGGTTCTTTTTCGAGGTTTAATACGTTGAATTGGGTTTTATATGCCAGAATGGCCCGTTCTTTTGTTTTCCAGTGGTCAGAAATATCGAACACAAAATCGGGTTGAAAGGGACGATCCTGCATGTAATGTAACACGTGTTTTGGCCTCCATGGAGTTTGATCAGCTCCCGATTCGTCTTGGGTTAGAATTTTAGAAAGCCCGGAGTAGAATAAAGAATCTATACAAAGCTGAGTGGCTTTACCATGATCGGGATGGCGGTCATAGGGCGCTCCTATT
>JAKSCW010000582.1 GCA_022360375.1 Balneolales bacterium | reverse complement strand
TTGAGATGATTTGATTAATAGGAGACTCATTCTCAAATAGTATCTGAGCGGCGGATTGATTAATCAAAACAGAAGTTTGGTTAAGTGTTTCGCCACCTTCTGAAAGGAAGTTTCGTCCCTGAATCAACTCGATATCCAGTACCGGGAGCACATCTTCATCAAACCCGTAGAATGAAAAAGGGAGATTTTCATCAGGCATGTTATCCCGGGTTACTTCAATGATATCCGGTTCACGGTAACCGCTTATCATTCGGGTCATTCCGGCAATCCCCGTAACATCAGGATGGTTCGTAACTTGCTGTTTCAGGTCCGGAATGAAATCACGTAACCGGCCGTCATTAATTTCCATCACTACAACCTGCTCATCAGTAAACCCAAGTTCTTTATCAAAAATGAAGTTGAGCTGTCTTCCGGCTATAAGGGTAATCACGATGATAGAGTAGGTTAGAGCAAATTGACCAATCACTAATCCTTTTCTAAACAGGGAACTCTGTACTGATCCAACAGTCTGTTTTACAGTTTGTGAAAGTTGGAACCGACTAAGTACAATTGCAGGGTATAACCCTGATATTGCTCCGATTATCAATACGGATGGGATGGCATAACTTCCAACCGCAAGGAAGTCACCCAGGGTGAGAGAAAGCTCGATACCTGTTAATGTTTCGAAATAAGGAAACATCAATTGTAACACCACTAAAGAAGGAAGTACACACAAAGATGCGATCAATATGGATTGGATAAGAAATTGTACTATTAACTGGCCTTTTCCGGCTCCAAAAACGCTTCTCAGCCCTACTTCGGAGGTTCTTTTTATTGAACGGGCTGACGACAGATTCATGTAATTGATGCATGCAATGCTCAATATCAAAATAGCGAGTGCGGCAAAGATATACACATATTGTACATTCCCGGGCGTCCCATTTAGCTCAGAAATATTTGCGCGTATGTCAGAGGAATGAAAATGTACGTCGTGTATGGGTTGTAGTAAAAAAGTACGTGTAGCGGATGATCCAGGGAAATAATTGAAAGCAATACTCTCAAACTGGTCAGATATATATTCCGGATTTGCCCCGTCCGAAAGCTTCACGTAAGTATACGCTACCCGGCCATTCCAGCTTGTGTAGTATGCACGGAACCAGTCTGGTCCATCAAAGTTTTCGAGGTATCTTTCAACACTCGCATTCATGATGCCTCCAAAACGAAAGCTTGAATTTTTTGGTAAGTCATCCAGCACCCCTGTTACGGTAAATAAACCATACATCTCAACGTCAAAAGTTTTTCCGATGGGATCTTCATCCCCATAAAAACGTTGAGCGATTTCCTTCGTCAAAACAATCGACATCTGGTTTTCCAGAGCAGTTGAAGCATTCCCCGCCACTAAATCCAGGTCGAAGATTTTGAAAAAAGAAGCATCCGTTGCAACTAAGTCGTCCATTCTGCCCCTTTTTTGGTGGGTTTCTACAAGCTGTTGAGGAATCGCATATACTTTTGATATCGCTTCTATGCCTTCTATATCAGAAGAGATCACTTCAGAAAAAGGAAGGGGTAGCTGTGCGTTCTTATCTTCAACTTGATTTGAAGAAGAAACGAGGATCGTCCGGTAGATTCGTTCTGAATCAGTATATGTTGAATCATAACTGAATTCATGATTCAGAGTGATGAGCATCAATCCAAAAAAAGACAAACCGATGGTGAGCCCGGTAAAACTGATCATCGAGTAATACTTATCTCTGGTAATGTTTCTGAAAGCAATTTTCAGATAATTAAAAAACATACTGAATCGGATGGATTGAGGTTTAAACCTGGTTTTCAACAACCGTACCAAACTAAAAAATCCTTCCAAAATCGCTCATTAAAGCACGTTGGAAGGATTTCATTGTCCGTTATGATACAGTACGTGTTCGAAAACGAACAGCTATTCATTTCTTAGACTTTTAACCGGATTTGCTGAAGCTGCTTTTAATGCCTGCCAACTGGTGGCTGCAACGGTTATCAGCAAACCTGATATACCAGCAGCCAGAAAGACTTCAACACCTATATCTATGCGGTAGGCAAACTCTGTTAACCACCGATCCATGATAAACCACGAAACGGGCACGGAGATCACAAAACCGATAAATACCAACCGGATGAACTCTGCAGATAAAAGAGTGAAGATATTGTATACGGTAGCACCCATCACTTTTCTTATACCTACTTCTTTTGTGCGCTGTTCGGCGGAAAAAGCAGAAAGCCCGATCAGCCCCAGGCAGGCTATAAAAATTCCTATGCCGGTAAAAAAGGAAAATGCCTGGCTAAGTCTTTTGTCTGTTTCATAAAGGGAAGCAAATTGCTCGTCCAGGAAATGGTAAGTTAAAGGCTCTTTCTCCCCTAAGTCGAACCAGGTTTTTTGTAGATACTCTATCAGTTCGCTTACCTGCCCTGGTTCAAAACGTATTGCCAACAGGTTATAGCCGCCGGTTAGAGATGCATCACTTGGTTTCATCTGTATGTAAACCGGAGCAATTTGGTTGTAGAGCGAACGAAAATGAAAGTTTTTAACAACCCCGATTAATTCGCTCCCATCTGCAAATTTTCTGCCTATGGCTTCTTTGGGGGTTCCCCAGCCTAGTCTGGCCAGCATTGCTTCATTAATTACTCTTGCATTGTCCTGATCTGTAATTCGGCTATCGCTGAAGAATCGCCCTTCCAGTAATTCAAACCCAAGTACGTCCTGATAGTTTTCATCACTCTTCAAAAGATAAGCTGCAAATCTATTGTCCGGGTTTGCGGGGTCAAAAGACTGGCTGGTTATTTGATAAAATGCACCAGGAATACCTGCAGCTGCTGAAGCATTTACAACTGCTGAATGGTCCAGAATCAACTGTTTAAAAGGTTCAATGCGGTCAACTGATTCATACATAGGGATATACATCACCTGTTCACCTTCAAACCCGAGATCTTTTTCCAGAACAAACCGCAACTGATTAAAGATGATAATAGTACATGCAATAAGGCTGATGGAGATGAATAACTGGGTTGTTACTGAGGTTCTACGAAAACCGCTATTACCTTTAACAATGTTCTGCTTTCCCTTTAGAATCTGGGAGGGAGTAAAATGAGACAAAAAGAAAGCAGGGTAGCTTCCGGATAAAATTCCTACAAAAACAGAAATGCCAAAAAGTAACGCGGTGAACTTCCATTCAGAAATTATATCCTGGTTAAGTTCCCCGCCAATAAAGTGATTGAAGAAGGGAAGAGCTGCTTCAGATAGGCCCAGGGCTATCATAAAGGAAAAAGTGGTTATGAAAAGTGCTTCTCCTATAAACTGCATGGTAAGTTGTTTTTTACCAGCACCCGCCACTTTTCTTATTCCTACTTCTCGTGCCCGATTAGTAGCTTTGGCCGTCGCAAGATTTATATAGTTGATACAGGCCAGTAAAAGAATGAATAGTGCGATTGAGGAAAAGATATAGATATATTTCATGCTTCCATGGAAGCCATCAGTTAGCACTAAATCAGAGATATATAACCGGGAAATAGGGATGGAAAAGAAGACGGTTTTGCTTTCCTGCCCTATATTTTTATCAACAAGGCGCTCGAGATCGTCTTCAATTATTTTCCAGTCCGTGCCATGTTGAAGTTTAACAAAGGTATGAAAAACACTCCCATACCAATTGGTGCGGGTTAGTTCTATGGTGGGACTTCCAATCGCCGATAACAGGAAGTCAAAATTCAAATACGACTTCTTTTTGGTATTTGCAGTTACACCGGTAATCGTATATATGCCTTTATTGCCATAATAGTCGATGGTGATTGCTTTGCCGATTGGGTTTTCATTAGGGAAGTACTTTGCTGCTATGTGTTCCGAAATGACTACAGAAGAGTGTTTTTTTAAAGCGGTGTTAGTATTTCCGGCTTTCAAAGGGAAGGAGAACACCTCAAAAAAGCTTTCAGTAGCCATCAAGATACTTCCTTCTTGTGTGAAGTTTTCTCCATCCACACTCACTCTTCCTCCTGGTTCGTGCTTGATTACTGACACGTAGTGTTTAACTTCGGATACCTCTTCTTTCATTTCGGGGCCAATTGGATAAGGCGTATACAAACTTCTATGCATAGTGCCTCCAAATTCGCTTTCAGAAGCTATGAGATGAATCTGCTCTTTGTTGGCATGGAATTCATCGTAACTAAGTTCGTCTGATACGAAAAATAAAACCAGGATCAGGCAGGTGAATCCAACAGAAAGCCCCAGAACATTAATCAGAGAATAAAACCTGTTACGGGTAAAATTTCTCCATGCAGTTTTGATGTAGCTGCTAAGCATAATGGTTCCTTTTTTAAAGCTTTATTTTCAACAACCGTACCAAACTAAAAAATCCTTCCAAAATCGCTTATTAAAGCACTTCGGAAGGATTTTATTGTCCGTTATGATACAGTACGTGTTCGAAAACGAACAGTGTTTATTCGCTCTTCAGGCTGTTAACAGGATTGGCCAGCGCCGCTTTTACAGATTGCCAGCTTACGGTTAACCATGCAATTACCAAAGCGGTGATTCCTGCAGCAATAAATACCCACCATTCAATCCCTGAACTGTATGCATAGTCGGCCATCCATTGTTTCATTAAGTACCATGAAACCGGAATAGAAATGGCAATAGAAATGAACACCAGTTTGGTGAAATCTTTCGATAGCAATACTACCAGTCCCTGAACCGAGGCCCCCAGCACTTTACGAACCCCAATTTCCTTCGAGCGTTGTTCTGCGGTAAAAGCGGATAAACCAAATAATCCTAAGCAGGAAATAAAAATAGCAATGACCGAAAAATACCGTGCAAGGGCACCAACCCGCATCTCAGATTGATACAGGTTTGCATATTGTTCGTCCATAAATCTATAATTGAATGGGTAATTGGAATTGAAAGATTTGTATAAATCTTCGATTTGAGCCAGCGTATTTTGAATGTTTTCGGATTCAATTCTAACGTATGCTCTCCAGCTCCAATCAACCAATCGGAAAAAAGCGGGATTTACTTCCGTTCTAAAACTCTGGAAGTGGAAGTCTTTGGCAACCCCGATAATTTCTCGTTCTTCATCCCAAAGGGTCATTGTTTTTCCTACGGGGTTTTCCAGCCCCATTACCTTAATAGCAGTTTCATTGAATATGATTTTCGTGGAATCGGCGCCGTATTCAGGTGAAAAACTCCTGCCATCGATAATTTCCACCCCAATAGTTTCAATGAATCCATAATCCATACCTATATTTTCAAAGAGGATACGGGTATCGGGATCTTTTCCCTCCCAATCGAGGCCAGAGGTATTGTTTTGCTGCCCAAGGAAAGAATGAGAAGATCGGGATACGCTCATTACACCCGGAATTTTTTGCATCTGATCTTTAACTGTTTCCCATTGTTCTCCAACCTGATCTTCTGTCTCAAAAGTAATCAGGTTTACCCTGTTGTATCCCAGGTTTTTGCTTTGGGTGAATTGAATCTGGCGAAAAATAATAATAGTAGATACAATCAAAACAATGGATAAACTAAACTGGAAAACAACCAATCCTTTCCGCGCAAAAGCTTCTTTCCAGGATGATTTTAAAGAGCCCTTTAGTGTTTTTACAGCTTCTAAAGAAGACAAATAAAAAGCGGGATAACTACC
>JAKSCW010000182.1 GCA_022360375.1 Balneolales bacterium | reverse complement strand
TTCTTTTAACTATTGCTGTTGCAGTAGTTTTCACAACAGGGGTAGTTTTAGGGCAAGCTCCTCAAGTCATTACACTACAAGATGCTATTGAACTTGCACTCGAGAATAACTTTTCTCTTAAACAGGCGGAAAATAATTTAGAATTAGCTGATAATAGAATTATAAGTGAATATGCTGATTTTCTGCCAAGTATCTCATCAAGTGCAGGCTACAGTAAAACAACGGGTCAGCAATTTGTTCAGGATATCCTTGCGTTCGATAATGTAACCTCGCAAGGCGCAAGTGGACGAATCGGAGGGGATATAATTGTATTCAATGGACTAGAGAACCTTTTGTCGCTCAGGCAAAGTGAATATGATAAACTCTCTTTTGAAGAGACAGTACAACGTGCACGAGAGGATGTTGTCTTCAACACGGCAAGTGCCTACCTCACATTATTGGTAAACCAGGAGTTGTTAGATATTGCGATCGATAATTTAGAGACCTCCAGGATAGTTTTAGAGCAAACGACTGCCCAGGTTGAAGTTGGTGCCCGTGCACCTGTTGATCAGTTCAACCAGGAATCTACTGTGGCAACAAACGAATTAACCGTTATTCAAAGAGAGAACCAGGTACGCTTAAGTAAGGTTCAATTAGTAAGGCAACTACAGATTGACCCCCTGGGTGATTATGAATTTGAACGGCCAGATGTTGATCCTGCAAATTATACGTTAGCTGTAAATGCAGAAGAATTAGAGCTGAGAGATTTAATACAAGAAGCACTGGAAACCAGGTCGGATATTAAAAGTGAAGAAGCGAACATCGAATCGCAGGAATTAGACCTGTTACTTGCAAGAAGTAATTTTCTTCCAACGATTAGCGCCAGCGCTTCCATTTCAACCAGATGGAGTGATCCTTATTTCTTACCAGATGCTTCGTTCGGGGATCAGTTTTTCGATCAACAGGTGAATAAGGGGTGGGGATTTAGTATAAATTTACCCCTGTTTCAGAATATGAACCGGGTTTATTCTGTACAATCTGCAACGGTACAGTTAAAGAATGCAGAATTATCTTTGGAGAATTCCAAGCTGGCTGTTGTTCAGGAAGTTACTCAGGCATTCAATGATTTTATTGCATTCACCAAACAACTTGAATCGGCAGAAAAAGCACTTATTGCGAGCGAAAAGGCATTGGAAACTCAACAAGAGCGATACAATGTTGGAGCAAGCACGCTTATTGAACTAAGTGAAGCACAAAGTACCTATGTATCAGCCCAATCTGATTATACACAAGCACAGTTTAATCTCATTTTCCAGGAAAAATTGCTTGATTACTATTTAGGTAAGTTGAACCATACTAATATCGAATTTTAAAAACCACTCTTTGGGGTAAATCATGGCCAAAAAAAAATCATCAACCAGTAAATTATTAATTTGGATTGGCGGCGTATTTGGTGGCGTTTTAATCCTTGGATTTGGCTTAAAAGCTGCTGGTGTAATTGGTGGAGGTCCTAATGCCACGGCAGTAGAAACGGATGAAGCAAAATTAAAAACGATCACCCAGGTTGTTTCTGCTTCCGGAAAAATTCAGCCAGAGGTTGAGGTTATAATCCGTCCGGATGTATCGGGAGAAATCATCGAATTAGCTGTTAAGGAAGGTGATTTTGTCCGCCGGGGTGACCTTTTGGTCCGAATCAAACCTGATATTTACCAGGCACAAATTGATAACCTGAATGCCGTGCTTCTTACCCAAAAAGCCAGGATGGAGCAAACCCGTGCAAATCTCATTCAAGCTGAAGCCGCCCACTTAAAGAACGAAGAATTGTTCAACAAGGAGGTTATCTCGGAGTTGGATTACATTCAAACTAAATCTGCGTGGGAATCGCAAAAAGCCAACCTGAAGGCCGCCGAGTACCAAATTGAAAGTGCGGAAGCCCAACTTCGGCAGGCAGAAGAGGAACTGGAGCAAACGGTGATCAGGGCTCCTCAAGATGGAACCATAACCAGCCTTGCTGTTGAAGAAGGAGAGAGGGTACTGGGTAATTCCCAGATGGCGGGTACCGATATGATGCGTGTATCTCTGCTTGATAGAATGGAAGTTCTGGTTGAGGTTAATGAAAACG
>JAKSCW010000541.1 GCA_022360375.1 Balneolales bacterium | reverse complement strand
CGGCATTTCAGTTCCGGTAGAAGAATCGAAAGTCGCTTTTTTACTTTCCGAGATTTCTTCCCGGCAACACTGCAGATACGAGATGGTGGAAATTGTATTTGTAGACGAAAATGAAATCGTTCGTATTAACAAGGAACACCTTAAGCGGGAATATGTTACGGATATCATCTCATTCCGGTATGATGACAATCCTTCGAATCAGGAAATCGAGGGAACTCTTTTCTGCTGTGCTCCCCGAATTGCCGAGCAATCAAGAGAATACGCTAATTCTGAAGCGGAAGAGTACTACCGGGTTATAATTCACGGGTTAATTCATCTAATCGGTTATGATGATTCTACCCAGGAAGAGAAAAAGGAAATGACCCTTTTAGAAGATCATTTCCTCTCATTATTAACGTAATTCAGGAGCTACATTTATTTTCCCATCGTCCATTTCAATTAGTTTTCCTGATAGTTGATAAAGCTCCACTTCCGATATTTTCGCCTGTATACGTAAGTTTAATATCCGTTCTTCTATCCTGGATATATTTAATTGTGCATTCCGTAATTCGGCGTTCGTAATTTGTCCAAGCTGGAACAACTCTTGTGAGCGCTTATAGTTCAGGTTGGCAGTTTCCAGATTTACCAACTCCTTTTCTACCAAAAAGACGTTAGTGGTATATTCATCGTAGGTATTTCGCACATCTCTGTCTAAACTCAATTTTGTACGATTGAGCTCTTCTTCACTATTCTTAAGACTGATAAGTGCATTTTGGATGCGTGTTTCCTGCTGCCGTCCGTTAAATAAATTCCAGGAAAGGGTCAATCCAAATGAAAATCCATCCACTTCCTGAGCCGTGATCTGACCTGCATCAAACTCACTATTACTAATTCCATACGAACCTGTTGCTCCTATAACAGGGAATCTGCGGGCTCGTTCTTGTTTTAGGTTGTAGCTGGAAGAATTTAAGCCTAATTGTGCAAGTACATAGGAAGAGTTTTGCTGGAACGAATGTTCGAGAACAGGTCCAAGATCTGCATTAAAAGATAGATCCAGTTGCTCAGTGATTTCTATGTTTTTAGCCGGATCCATCCCAAGACTAATCAGGAGATCACGTTTAGCCACCCTGTAATCGGTTACTGATTGCAAATAGGCAACACTATCTGAATTCAGATCCACCTGTGCGTTTAACAAATCAATGCTGGTTCCTATTCCAAGTTCATTCTGCTTTTTTGCCCGATCATACCTATCCATAGAACGCTCAATAGCTTCCTGATTTATTCGTATCGATTCCCTGGAAGTAATAGCCACAAGATAAAACTGAATAACCTGAAACAAGGTAGATTCAATTTGCAGCCGGGTAAGTACCCCTGATTGTTCACTCAGATTTTGCAAGCTCCTGAATCGATAATAGTTCCCAAAGCCATCAAACAATGTATAATTGGCATTAATCGAAATACTCTGAATAGAAGATCCTGCATTCTCCACATCCTGAACGTTACCATCGTTAAACTCATTTCGTGTATTCTCCACCGAATTGTTTAACGATCCGGACAAAGTGACGTTTGGCAATAATCCGGCATTTCCTACAGTTGCGTTATTGCTATTGATTTCTTCCTCATTTCTTGAAATCACAATGTCATGATTGTTTTGCAAGGCTATTTCCAAAGCCTCAAACAGAGTAAAGGTTTCAGGAGTATTATCTTGCTGAGCAAATGCGGGAGTAGAAAACCATACAAAAATGGAAACAAGTAAGTAGATAATTTTATTCATTTTCTTTCTCCCATTGTAATTCACGATAAGCTGGTTCCATTTCTTTTGGATCGATGGTTATTCTCTCACCTAACCAAATCCAGTGAGAAACCCATTTTACTTTTCTCTTGAAGCTATTCATCATGTACAGTAGCAATGGCAGAAGTATCAGCAGAACAAAGGTGCCGAATACCAATCCATAAGCTATAGTTATGGCCATAGGAATCAGGAATTGTGCCTGGAAACTCTTCTCAAAAATAAGTGGAGCCAGGCCGGCAGCAGTGGTAAGTGTGGTAAGCAATATAGGCCTGAACCGGGAACGACCTGTTTCAATGATTGCTTCTACTACTTCCTGTCCTTTCCGGATTTGTTCATTAAAGGCATTAATGAATACCAATCCATCATTTACAAAAATTCCTATTAGAGCCACAAAGCCTAAGAAAGAGAGTAAGCTTATTTGCATACCATGGATGAAATGCCCCATAGTAACACCTATTATCCCAAAGGGAACGATCATGTATAAAGTAATGGCCTGGGTAAATGATCTGAATGTAAAAGTTACAATGGAAAACAATAGAATAAGCACGATAGGTAATATCGTAACAGCTGAAGCCGCTGCTTTCTCTGTTTCTCTTACTTGTCCCTCGAATTGGTATGTTACCGTTGGATGTACTGCCAAAACTTTTGGCAATACCTCGTTCTCAACTTTCGCCAGAGCTTCTGTACCGGAAACTTCCAGGCTGGAAAGCTCTGCTTCTACACGTATTTCTCTTTTACCATCGCGGTGATTGATGGCTACGAGACCACTGCCAATTTCTATATCAGCAAGTTCACTCAGTGGATAAGAACCACCCGAGGCTGATCGAATCCTCATTTCTTGCAACTGGCCAATATTGCGCCTGTTTTCATAGGTGTAACGCGTCCATACTTTCACCTCATTAGTACCACGTTGCAGGCGCTGCACTTCATTCCCGAAGTAAGCATTCCTTACCTGTGATATTATTTGTTGATTGGTAAATCCAAGTGCGTAGGCCCGGTCTTTTAGTGTAATTCTTATTTCTGGTTGATTCTCATTATCCGTATTTGTGATATCGCGGAGTTCTTCAAGTTTCTCCATTTCTTCTACAAGCATATTTTTTGCACTTCTCAGTTCTGCATAATTGTCTGAGGCCAGAGAGACAGAAACAGGTTTACCAAATGGATTCAACGACACAAAAGAAAGAAGTGTGGCATCGGGGATATCCCCTACTTCCCGCCTGATATCCAGTGAAATATCAAAACTTTGCACTTCTCTTTCTTCAGACGGTATTAAAAAGAAATTTACCGTTGCCCGGTTGCTACCAGGACCTAATTTTGCCACAATGTTTTTGATGTACCCTACCTCGTCTCCTGTACGTTGTTTATACAATTCATTCATCCTCAGGGCACCTTCCGTTATTTGGTTTACCCGCTCCTGGGTAACTGCTTCGCTGGTTCCCTGTGGCATTTCCAGGGTCGCTACTAAATCATTTTGCTCAATATTTGGGAAAAACGTGGTTTGTACATAGCCTCCTGCAATGGCAGCTTCTT
>JAKSCW010000183.1 GCA_022360375.1 Balneolales bacterium | reverse complement strand
ATTTGGAGAATATCTGACTGGAATTGCATTAAGGTGTTATTTACCGTCGCGCCGCCGTCTACCCGCAGCTCCTGTATATCAATTCCTGAATCGGATTCCATAGCATCCAGCACATCTTTAACCTGGTACGCAATGCCTTCTAATGCAGCGCGAGCCAGGTGCCCGGCACTTGTTGCCCGTGTTAAACCATAAATCGCACCACGGGCCCGTTGATCCCAGTGCGGAGCTCCCAATCCGGCAAAAGCGGGGACCAAATACACACCACCATTATCCACTTCTGTTAAGGCCAGTTGTTCTATTTCCGAGGAAGATTTGATAATTCCTAACCCATCCCGAAGCCACTGAACCACCGCGCCGGCAATGAATATGCTTCCTTCTAAGGCATATGTAACTGTATCATTGACACCGTACCCTACGGTGGTGAGCAAATTGTTCTTCGAAGTAATGGCTTCTTCCCCGGTGTTGAACATGATGAATGAGCCTGTCCCGTACGTGTTCTTCAACATACCGGGTTGAATGCACATTTGACCAAACATCGCCGCCTGTTGGTCACCTGCTATCCCTGCAATGGGAATTCCGTACGTAGAGTCTGCATATACCTCGCTGGAAGATCTTACTTCCGGCAGTATTGTTTCCGAAATGCCCATCAGCTCCAGGAGCTCTTCATCCCATTTCATTTCCCGGATGTTATAAAGCATTGTTCTGGAGGCATTCGTCACATCTGTAACGTGAACTGCTCCGTTGGTCAATTTCCAAACCAACCACGAATCAATGGTTCCAAAAGCGAGTTTCCCGGCATCAGCTCTTTCTCTTGCTCCTTCAACGTTTTCGAGAATCCAACGGATTTTAGTTCCGGAGAAGTAACTGTCTATAATAAGGCCTGTTTTTTCGGCAACTTTCTCTTGCCAACCTTCCGCTTTAAGCTGGTCGCAATAATCGGATGTCCGGCGATCCTGCCACACAATGGCATTGTAAACCGGTTCTCCTGTTTCCCGATCCCAAACTACGGTTGTCTCTCGCTGGTTAGTGATTCCAATTGCCGCAATTTCCGATTCCCTACCCGTTATTGCTTCATTAATTACTGAAGATTGTGTTTGCCAGATTTCGTTGGGGTTGTGCTCCACCCAGGCATCATTAGGATAAAACTGGGTAAATTCTTTTTGCGATACAGTTTCAATATTTCCTGAATGGTCGAAAAGAATAGCCCGGGAACTGGTTGTTCCCTGGTCAACCGCCAAAATAAAACGCTTACTCATTGTGACTCCCAATTTTATTTGGATGAATATGACTTAAATAATTTTTTTTCACAACTTCGTGATGCAAACCAACTCCACCTATCATGAAAAAATCCCTTCTTTTTCTTTTGGGAATAACATCGTCTACATATGCCCAGGAACTAATGGTTCCCATTATTTTTTCAGATCATATGGTGCTTCAAAGAGATGAAAACATCAAATTCTGGGGGTGGGATGTTCCCGGGGAACATGTAACTATCACTCTTAATGGTTCTTCTGAAATAACCACGGCAAATAATGCCGGATACTGGCAGGTATATCTTCCAAAGCAACAGGCAGGAGGTCCTTTTGAAGTAAATATCGCTGGTAGTTCAGAAATCGTTATTGAGGACGTCTATATCGGGGATGTCTGGATTGCAGGGGGGCAGAGCAATATGGAATGGAAACTGAACCAAAAGGTGAATAATTGGGAAGAAGAAATTGCCAATAGTGATATTCCTGAAATTCGATTCTTTGATGTTCCGAATGTGATTTCTTATAAACCTGAAGACCATTTGAGTGGCGGTGTTTGGAAAATTGCTAACCCAGAAAATAGTCCTGAATTTTCTGCCGTTGCCTGGCATTTTGCAAAACTGAACCATTCTGAAAAACACGTTCCTGTTGGGATTATTGAATCAAATTGGGGAGGAACACCTGCGCAAGCGTGGACCCCTGCTGAACGATTGCAATCCGTTGAAGGATATCAAGGAGCTGCTATGGAGGTTCTTGCTGAACCTAACTGGGAAGAGGTACTGGCTACAGCTCAGCAAAAAAACGAAAAACGTTGGGCCAGGCTCGTCGATCAAACTGAACTTTTAGAATATGGGGCTCATGAAATAGAGTTTAATGATTCAGAATGGAGTACCATTGAACTCCCAAATTCTGAAGCTCTGCATGATTATATCTGGCTTCGAAAATCTTTTTCGGTCGGGTCAATTGATAATGCTGTCCTTTCTTTTGGAAACCCAGGGAAGTTTACCGTAGCCTTTTTGAACGGGCAACAGATTTACCATAAAATTTGGAGCGATGAACCCAGGCTTATACACATCGATAAAAACCTTCTGGAAGAAGGAGAAAATGTATTAGCAATCCGAACTGTAGAGGATTGGGACAATAGAACCTTTATCGGCAGTGAGAATGACTTTTGGATAAGCATTGGAAATCAAAAAATTGATCTTTCCGGAACATGGAAGTTCAGCAATACTCTGGAACCGGAATTGGGGGACTACATTTTATATGAGCACTCGCCTGGGTTTTTGTATAACTCCATGATTCATCCCATAGCCGGATATTCTGTAAAAGGAGCAATTTGGTACCAGGGAGAAAGCAATGTAGGACATTACTTTTATTACCATAAGTTGTTTAGTGCAATGATTGAAGAATGGCGGGATGCCTGGGGACAAGGAGATTTTCCTTTTCTTTTTGTTCAACTGGCAAATTTCTTAGAAAGGTCCGAAAAGCCGCAGGATTCCTACTGGGCAGGTCTCCGGGAAGCACAAACTCAAACGCTTAGTGTTCCCGCTACGGGAATGGCTGCCATCATTGATATTGGTGAAGCTGACGATATCCATCCCCGAAACAAGAAAGATGTTGGATTTCGGTTATGGCAAGCAGCCAGGTATGTGGCATTTAATGAACAGGTGATTTATTCAGGCCCAATGTACCGAAGTCACTCTATCGAAGGTGATAAGGTGGAAATCACGTTTGATTTTGCCGAAAATGGCTGGCAAAACAAAAACTATGATCAGATTGAAGGATTTGCTGTAGCCGGGTCAGATTCTGTATTCCATTGGGCGGAAGCAGAAATCGATAAGAATATGATTAGGGTTTGGTCAGAAAAGGTTTCGAATCCAATTGCAGTTCGCTATGCATGGGCAGACAATCCCAAAGTTTCGTTATACAATAAAGAAGGATTACCCATGGTCCCATTCAGAACCGATAATTGGAAGTATTAATGACGCCTTTGTTCAATGAAGATGAAAGACGGAACAGGATGAATCACTTTCTTTTCATTCCTTTCTTATATGCCTTTAACCCTGTTTCATAAACATATTGTGCTTTCCAAAACTCAAAGGTAGAACATGTTTTCCGGGGAATTGAAATCAATACATCGGGGGTATATGCCTTAATCATTAATTCTTTGAGCCGGTCCTGAGTTAATACAAACGTTTTCTCCATCAGGTCGAATACGGACAGAGAATCTTCTTCTTTTTTTGTTTCAAAACGTGAGCTTTCAAGAATATTCTTTGGAACCACCCCTTCGTACCATTTTGGAGGTTGCTTTTCCTTTTCTTTTTTCCTGACCAGTGGTTTTCCAGCTGCATTTAAATCAACCGCTATAAGAGAAGCGCCTTCATTCTTTTTAACCAGATTCAGCGGAAGCGGATTCAGAACCCCGCCATCTACCAATAGCTTATTGGATTCATCAACAGGAACAAATACCCCGGGAATAGAAACCGAAGACCTAAGGGCTTTGTATAAATCCCCGGAATTAAAGTGTACTTCTTTTCCTGATTTTATATCCACAGAAACCGCTGTAAAAGGAATAGAAAAATCCTCGATGTTAAGATGCCCGGTCATTTCCCTGTGCCTGTCAAAGATTTTTTCTCCTTTCACAAACCCCCCTTTCTTCAATGTAAAATCGGTCAGATCAAATACCTCGTTTCTATCCAGAGAAAACAGCCAATCTTTGTATTCTGAAAGATGTCCCGCGGCATAAATTCCCCCAATCACTGCTCCCATCGAACAACCTATCACTTCGATAATTTCGAAACCTTCTTTCTCCAGCTCCTCTATTACCGCAATATGCGCAATGCCTCTTGCGCCTCCGCTTCCCAGTACCAGTTGAACTTTTTGTTTCATTTAGGAAAGATAGACACTACTTATGAAGTACCTATAAATTATTCTAGCTCTTTTGTGCTGGCCTCGAGTTCCCTTGTCTTTTCAAACCCACCCTTGTTCCCTCCCTATCCTAGGGAGGGAGACGTAGTTTCTAAAAAATTGCTTCTAATATCTTTTGTTGTACCGCGTCGATATCATCTAAATCCTGATTCTTAATCCTTAGTACTTTTAGCCCCAATCTGTTTAATACGATATCTCGATTGAAATCATATTCCTTTTGTTGTGTATGAATCTCTCCATCTATTTCGATCACAAGCTTTTTTTCTGCACAGTAGAAGTCCGCTATATAAAAGTACTTTTTGCCGCTATTCTCTTCATGAACAAATGGCTTTTGTCACAAAAATTTCAAACCCGATAACTGTCTTTTTCTAACTAACTCCCAAAACATTTTCTCCGACGGAGTTGGGTTCTTCCTCAACTCTCTGGCCAATTCAGTTATCGAATTTCTATTTCTTTTCATGATAGATATTAGTAAAAAAGTCCCCTTCCCTATTTTATAAGGAAGGGACAGGAATGGGTCAATGGTCCTCATAAAGAAGCGAGAATCGAATCTTTCACATCCACCAAGCTTTCCACTTCCATAAAGTGCTCAATCCCTTCTCCCATTACCATTAAAGGAACAGTATTTCTTGTGTGCGTTTTTACCGATAAATCTTCCAGGTTGCCATGATCACTGGTAATCACCAATACATCTTTACTTCGTTTGTGCTTCATGATATAAGACAAGAATTCATCCAGCGGGGAAAGAGCCCGTTCAGCATCTTCCATACTTTTGTTATGCCCGGCCTTATCGGTGAGGTAGTATTCATACAGCACCAAATCATATTCCGGAACCACATTTAATAGCCGTTGAGCAGCATTGGTTGCAGTAATTTTTGGAATATTGATAT
>JAKSCW010000261.1 GCA_022360375.1 Balneolales bacterium | reverse complement strand
TATCTATTTTACAGAAACTATAAAATCATGAAAATGGTGGATATCGAAAGAATGCGTGTTCGAATAGCCAGTGATTTACATGATGATGTAGGGGCCAGTTTAACCGAAATTGCACTTCAATCCGACTTTCTGCAAGCAAGTAATGTTGATTCCTCTTTTAAACAATCGCTGGAACAAATTGGTAAACAGTGTAGAAAAATTGTTACCAGCTTAGATGATATTGTTTGGTCGATAGATGCCCGGAATGATACTCTCGGAGACTTAACAGATCGAATGCAAGACTATGTTTTGAAGGTGCTTGAACCTCAGAACTTTAGTGTAGAATATGATTTTGAGGAACTGAAAATGGAAAATAAACTTCCTGTTTCTGTAAAATAGATATATAATACCAACTACCGACAAAATAACTGCACTTAAAAACCACCAGGTTTGCCAATAAGGTGGTGTAATTACAAATTCCATGATCGCCTGTTCTTCGCTCCAAATACCACTTGAATTAATAGCCCGAACTCTAAATTTGTAATCCCCTGGGGGTAGTGAAGGATATTTCACAAACCGGTCGGTGGTTCGCTGCCACACAGGATCAATTCCCCTCATTCGGTATTCATAAATAATCTGATTTGGAGACGTAAAATTTATGGCCGAAAAATTGATCTGGATATAGTTTCTATCATGTTCTAATTCGATGCTCTGAACATCTTCATAATCCCTTCCGGAAGCACTAAAACCCAGAAATTGTACGATTGGAGCGGCATCATTTCCTCTATATTCTGATGAGGTAAATTTGCTTAACCCATCTATGGTACCAAACCATAAGTCACCGCTTGAATCTTCAAAGTAAGCACCAAGGTTGGTCTCATCACCTATTAAACCATGCTCCCGATTAATGATTTGAATGCCTTGTTCACTTATGGTACGGTCTGAATTGTAGAATTTCTGGATATCTAACCGGGCAACCCCCTTATTGGTACCAACCCAATAAATACCTTCCTGATCTTGTCCGATAAAG
Source organism: Balneolales bacterium (assembly GCA_022360375.1). Classification (GTDB taxonomy): domain Bacteria; phylum Bacteroidota; class Rhodothermia; order Balneolales; family Balneolaceae; genus HXMU1420-13. Next base: position 7,275 of record JAKSCW010000261.1, on the reverse strand, counting down.
AAACATACCCTTCCCGGTAACCCATCTTCTTCTCTGATATCTACAAATTGAACTCCATCAAACCAAGCCACGCCGTCGTAGGTTGAAACCCAAATAGTTCCGCTATGATCCTTAATTATGGACATGACCCGGTTATTCGGTAATCCATCCTGAAGACTAAAAACACGTATCGAATCTCCCTCCATTTTGGCAACCCCTCCATAGGTAGCCATCCATAAGCTTCCTTCATCGTCGAATACTGAACTTACTACTGTATTATTCGTTAACCCCTCTTCCGTTGTATATTGCGTGAACCCATCCCCGGTAAAATGGATCATCCCCTCATCGTAAGTACTAACCCACAAAGTACCATCTTCGGATTCGTTTACATGCCTCACTTTTCGAAATGGAAATTCTTCTGCACTCAACGAATTAACTTCCCCGTTTTGGTAAAAACCCAGGCCATCTCTCATTCCTATCCACATCCTGTTCTCTGAGGCTCTGGATAAATGGTACACCCTGTTATCCAATAGCCCATGCTGAGAATACAGGTAGCGCAATTCTCCATCTGTGTAGGAAATTAATCCCCCACCATACGTAGATATCCAAATCTCCCCATTTTCAAGTTCAGCAAAGCTGGTAACCAGGTTGTTTGGTAAGCCATTATCCGTGCTATAGTTCTCAAGATAGGCCCCGAGGAAAAGACTCATACCGCCCGCAAACGTACCAAACCAAATATTGCCTTCGCGATCAGCCAATGATGAATATACAATGTTATTAGTTAAGCCTTCCTGCGTTGAAAAATTTCTGAATCTCTTCTCCTTTAACTGGCTTACCCCTCCTTCTGTGCCTGCCCAGATACTCCCGTCCCTTGCGAGAGATAATGTATGTATTTTGGGATCTCGTATTCCATGTTCAATTCCATAATTTTCAAAACCTTGCCCAGTGAATTTTGATAATCCATTTCTCGTAGCTATCCAAATTGTACTATCGTTATCGATAAGAATATCTCGTGTTCTGTTTTCGGGGAGCCCATCGTCTGTGGTATAGGTGCTGATATTTCCATTTGAAAGAACCGTAACGCCATCCCTCGTCGCAAACCAGATATCTCCATCCCATGTTTCTTTAATTGCTCTTACCTGAGAATTGCGGAACCCATTTGCAGTTGTATACAGTATTGGATCAGTTCCTTCAAGAAAATGCCACACCCCATCTCCGTCTGTTCCAAACCACATGCCACCTTCAGAATCTTCAAAGATACTTATTACTACACTGTTCGATAAAGCGATGAACGAGGAATCGGTGTAGATACTATCTTCTTTCATATAATTGATGCCATTTTCAGAGCCAATCCACAGAGTCTCATTCTTACTCTGATATACCGAGAAAATATTGCTGTTATTCAGGCCATGGTCTTCCAAATACACATCAAAATTCACACCATCAAACCGATTGAGCCCAAACCCGGTGGCAATCCATATGTATCCTTCGGTATCTTGAATAATATCATTCACTACCGATTCACTCAATCCATGCTCAATTGAGTATGTCCTAAATGGGAATGTTTGGGCCTGCAACACAGAGATTCCCGAAATCCCAATTAATAAAATGAACAGATTTTTCTTCATGACTTCAAAATAACGCAAAAACCAAGAGAATAGTAGATATGGTTTTATGATTAACGAATTGCCCCTATTTTGAGGATATGATCAGGGAAACAAATGGAAAAGAAAAAAGAGGTATTTATGAACTTGAGGTAAAGGTTCGTTCTTTGAGCTCACCTGAAACCCTTGAACTCTTAAAAAATACTATCCTTGGAACTCCCGGCAAACTCCGGTACCGGCAAAAAGAAATTCTGCAAAGAATTAAATCACACTTCAACATCGAGTTTATTCAAATTCAAAAGGGAAGCCGGTTGTTTGGCACAGCAGGTATCATAAAAAGAATCGCAAGGGTTTCTGACCTCGAATTCCCTGCAATGAATGTAAGGTATCTTTCTATTTCAAAAGCTTTTAGTAAAAGGAGAAAGACTTTACCTGGCAAAAACTTTATAAGGCAGCCAAAGAAAAATTCCTTAAAACATCGGATTGCTGATAAAATCGCTCATCATTTTGAACAACCATTTATAGAGAAAAACAAGCACGCTTTTTTCTATGCATATGTAGAAGCAGACAATTCAAACTCCTATAACTTATGTACTCTAATGGGTTTCAAACCTGCAAGAATTGTAGAAACATTACTTTTCAGCAGGTTTAACCCTAAGCAATCGAAAAAGGTACAGGCGGTTATGGAAGAGGATCAATCAGTGGTGAAGAACTGCCTTGAGGAATTCTATCGGGACTATGACCTCTATTTTGATGACAGAATTTTTACCACTGGGTTTTACTTTGTTCTAAAAGAACAGGATGAAATTATTGGTGGAATCAGAACCAACCCGGTTAATTGGGAAATAGTGGAAAATCCCGGATTGGAAGGATGGTTAATGCAATCAGTATTGCCTTTCTTACCATTTACAAACCGAATCTTCCATCCAGAGGAGTTCAATTTCCTGGCCTTCGATTACGCATGGTACTTACCGGGAAGAGAACAAGTCATTTTTGAATTAATGTCTCACTGTTGCTCTGTTTTTGGTATTCATACCGGGATAATTTGGGGTGATCAGCAATCGAGTTTGATCAGGAACATCAAAAAAAGCAGGCAACTGGGTTTTTTAGATTCTGTACGCAGCACTATTTCCGCCCATCTAATGATCCGTCCAATCAATGGTTCGGAAGCAATTCTGGAAAAAATTTCAAATAACCCTGTTTTCGTCTCTTCCTTAGACATCACATAACTGGTAGCATTGGTAATCCTCTAAACTATTAATGTGCAGGCAGTTAAAATCTTCAATTGGCCAATCCTATTTGACTGATAAGAGAAATCGATCATCATATCTGGCTTTTAAAACTTTTCTGAAAGCACTTACCGTCGATAAGGCAAAACGAATGATCAAATCACGTAGGCTAAGTGATTATTAATTTTACAGTTAATTAAGTATTAACTGCGAAGAAAAACAGTAATTAAATACATAAAGTCATGAATACTAATAAGGAAGGACAATGGCAAGAAGTTACTACAGAAAAGAGGAAAAGTACTAAAACAATTCGGCATAGGCTGTTTATCCTCAGCTTCACTATCATTGGAATTACCGCGGTTATTGGGGTGTTTTCGATTTACGAATTCTACACCGTAAACAAAGCATCTAATCGTTTGGTGTATGCATTTATTCCCGAATGGGAAATGGCAGAGCGATTAGAGCAGGCCATCCGGGAGGCTGGATATTATCGAGTCAGATATTCCAATTCCGGAAATGAAGAAGATTATGCTCTGGTTGAAGAGAAATTTACCATTGCTACAGAAGCACTAACTGAGTTAGAAATCCTGGGTGAGGAAAAGAACCTCCCTGTTCTCGCCCGGGAAATTGGACCTCTTGGAAACAGCGTGCACTCGTACATCGATAATGTGAAGCGGTTTAAGACCCTTTACGATGAAATCCAGGCTAAGCACTCAGTTATGGAAGAATCAGCTACTCAACTTGTTTCCTATGTTTCTTTGTTAACAAATGGAGAATCTGATGCAAGTGACGAAACTAAGTTGGCGCTTGCCTCAACAAAAGAAACACTAAGTAATTTTTGGTTCTATGAGGCCAGCAAGGAATACTCTAAGCTGGAAAAACTGAATACGGACATACGTACGCTTGTTACGTCTGTCTATGAAAACCCAAATGCTAATCCCGGAATGCGGGTAACTCTGGAGAAGTTTTATGAAAGTGGTACAGAATTCACGAGCACTGCCGATACATTTCTGGAATTACATACCCGCCTGGCTGAAAACGAAGGCAAAGTGTATGAAACATCCAATGCTTCTCTTGAGGCTTCTGTGAGCCTTTCAGAAGCAGCCTATGTAGGTTCTCTTGCTATCGGTGTAGAGACTACTGAAAATGGAAATTTTGCTATTACGATAGTTTCAATAGTTCTTGTCGCGGGAATTGTTATCAGTGGCTTCTTAAGCTTCTTTGTTAGCAGCTCTATTAACAAAACGTTGATGAACTTACTATCAAGATTGCGACAAGGTGCAGAGCAGGTAAATGCTTCTTCCGATCATTTATCTGATTCAAGTCAATTACTTGCTGAAAGTTCAAGTGAACAGGCTGCGAGCATACAAGAAACCACTTCTTCGCTAGAGGAAATGTCTGCTCAAATAAAACAAACGGATGAGAATTCAGAAGTAGCCGAACGAGATATGCACGAGACTACCGAAATTGTTAATCGCGGACTCGAGTCTATGCAGAAGATGAAAGATGCCATGGCTGAAATCCAGGAGTCTTCTAATCAGACCTCGAATATTATCAAAACGATCGATGACATCGCTTTTCAGACTAATCTTTTAGCGTTGAATGCAGCCGTAGAGGCCGCTCGGGCTGGAGAAGCCGGAAAAGGATTTGCTGTTGTTGCCGAAGAAGTACGCCATTTGGCTCAACGTAGTGCAGAGGCAGCACAAAATACTTCCGATTTGATTAAAAAATCTCAAAGCAATTCAGAACGTGGAGGTGTTGTAGCCGAAGAAGTAGCCAACAATTTGGAAGAAATACACTCTAAAACCAGTAACGTAAATGTTTTGGTGGCCGAGATATCACAAGCTTCAAAAGAACAGGCAATCGGTACAGAACAAATGACTTCCGTGATGTCGGAGATGGATAGTTCGATTCAAAGCAATGCTTCTGCGGCTGAAGAATCTGCAAGTTCAGCTGAACAATTATCGTCTTCTGCAACTGAGTTGATGAATATTGTTGGAGAGTTACTGGAGCTGGTGGTTGCAAATAAAGATGAAAAATCCTTCACATCAGGATTCGAACCCGATAAACCTACAAACTTCAAAGAAAAATATGCTCCTAAATTGCCCTTCTTTGGAAAAAAGAATGCCCCCCAGGAAGTACCTGAAATAATCTCAGAAGACGAATTTATATTCTAAATTCATGCTATTATCTTGGTTAAAAGAGCTCATATCTGACCATATGGGCTTTTTTATTTTAAATGAGTTACGTAGTCTTTATGAGTCAGGTATTAACACAATTGATCCCCAAATTCCTTTGGATTAACAAGTGAGTTTGGATCGCAAAATTCCTCCAGGCTATGAAAAAAATATCTCGCCGAGAATTTATAAAAAGTACAGGCTTCGCAGTTGCAGCTTCAAGTTTGGGTTTCCCAACTATTATTCTTCCCAAAAGAAAGGAAAAGTTAGGAGTGGCATTGGTGGGTCTAGGAAGTTATAGCAACGGATTACTGGCGCCGGGACTCCAGGAAACGCAGCATTGTGAATTGCGGGGAATTGTTACAGGCACCCCGTCCAAAATCCCGATTTGGCAAGAACGATACGACATTCCTGACTCGAATGTATATAATTATGAAACCATGCATAAATTGGCCAATAATGATGATATCGATATCGTCTACATCGTTCTTCCAAGCGGTTTACATGCTAAGTATTCGATCATAGGGGCAGAAGCCGGGAAACATGTATGGTGCGAAAAACCCATGGCTAAGACAGTAGCAGAATGCCAGGAAATCATAAATGCCGCAAACAAAAACAAAGTGCAGCTTACTATCGGTTATCATATGCAGCATGAACCGAATACCCAAACCATAATTGAATACGGGAAAATAAAGAAGTACGGATCGATAACAGAGATTCGGACAGGCGCCGGATACAGGGGGCGGCATGGAGCCGGTAACTGGAGAGCCAATGCAGAACTGGGAGGAGGCGCCATGTACGATATGGGCGTATACCCGTTGAATGCAGCCCGTTATGCTACCCAGGAAGAACCCATTGCCGTAAGTGGAAGACAATACTCTGACCGGGAGAATTTATACTATGAGGTAGATGAACATACCGAGTTTACACTTTGGTTTGCCAGCGGTGCAATAGCTTATGGAGAAACAAGTTTTGGCAAAAATTCAAATTACCTGGATATAGATGCAGAAAACGGATCCTATCATTTACGCCCTTTTCAATCATATCGGGGCGTTCGTGGAGAAACAAGTGATGGAATCGTCCTTACTGCAGATCCAAATCATCAACAGGCCCGGCAGATGGATAACGATGCCTTAGCCATAAAAGAAAATAAAACGCCTATTGTACCCGGGGAAGATGGATTGCGGGATATAGCAATCATAGAAGCGATCCAGGAATCTTCGAGAAAAGGTGGAGTTCGCATTGAGCTATAAACCCGGTATAATAAAACATACCGGGTTCAAAGCTTTCAACCGGAAATCATTATCCCAGGTATACGCGAAGAGCCGCACTTCGGTTATGATGGCGAAGCTTTCTTAAAGCTTTTTCTTTAATCTGACGAACACGCTCACGGGTCAAATCGAAACGCTCCCCAATTTCCTCAAGCGTTAGTGAATGCTCACGGCCAATTCCAAAATATAAGCGGATAACTTCTGCTTCGCGTTTGGTCAGTTTAGAAAGTGCTCGTTCTATTTCTACCTTCAGTGACTCGCCCATCAACTCGAAATCCGGATTTGGGATTTCTTCATTTTCCAGTACATCCAACAGGCGGTTGTCTTCACCTTGCGCGAACGGAGCATCCATAGAAAGATGGCGTCCTGAAATTTTCAACGTGTCGGCCACTTCACCAACCGTCATTTCTAAACTTTCAGCCAGTTCATGAGCAGATGGAAGGCGCTCATACTCCTGCTCAAGCTTTGAAAGCTCTTTCCCGATTTTATTTAATGCTCCTACCCGGTTTAAAGGTAAACGCACAATACGGCTTTGCTCTGCTAATGCCTGGAGGATAGACTGACGAATCCACCATACGGCATAAGAAATGAACTTAAACCCACGAGTTTCATCAAAACGCTTGGCTGCTTTAATCAACCCAAGGTTTCCTTCATTAATTAAATCTCCTAAGGAAAGCCCCTGATTTTGATATTGCTTGGCTACAGAAACCACAAAACGCAGGTTTGCCTTTGTTAAATCTTCCAGTGCTCTCTGACTTCCTTTCTGAATCTCTTTCGCCAGACGTACCTCATCGTCCGGAGTAATCAATTTTTCTTTTCCAATCTCGTGCAGATAACGATCTAATGATTCCGATTCACGAGTCGAAATTCCTGAACTTTTTGACACAGTTGCTAATTATTTAGTGAGTATTTCCAGTACCGGATATTTGGGTGCAGTCTGTAGATGTTAAGCTGAACGGTTGCAACCTTGTTTCGAAGCTTCTTAGGCAACTGCACACCTAAATATAAAATCTTT
>JAKSCW010000207.1 GCA_022360375.1 Balneolales bacterium | reverse complement strand
TTGGAATCGTTGTAAGCATCTTAGCTGGGATTTATCCTGCCTTGTTCCTTTCAAGATTCAGGCCCATAGAAGTGCTGAAAGGAAGAATGAATACGAAAAAGGATGCAAGCCTTTTCCGAACAGGAATGGTTGTGTTTCAATTTACCATGTCCATTTTTCTTATCGCCAGTACCATGATTATTGGTAATCAGCTCGACTTCATGCGTTCGAAAAGCCTGGGTTATCAACCCGAGAACGTTATTGTGCTACAAGTGGATGATAACCCGGATCGGGAAACCGGTTTCACCGGGCTCATGGAAAGAACCCATTCTAAAGCAGATTTGCTTCGCTCAGAACTTAATTCTATCCCTGAAGTAAACCGGGTTGCTATCTCCATGTATACTCCTGCCGATAATGGTTGGATTTCGGTTGATTACAGAGATGAGCAAGGAAAAGTATTCGCTTTTAATGTGAATTTTGTTGGAATGCTTTTCCCGAAATTGCTGGACCTGGCATTTGTAGAAGGCAGAGATTTTTCAACAGGAATAACCTCTGACGCTCAAAAAGCCCTGATTGTAAATGAAGCATTTGTTACGCTACATGGCTGGGAAGACCCCCTCAATGCTCAGCTGCATTCCCCTCAATTTATTGACCATGAAATCATTGGAGTTGTAGAAAATTTCAATTACTCATCGCTAAGAAATGACGTTGAGCCATTAGCCATAGCCATTAATCCCATGGTGATTTTCTCCGGGATTGACAATGTAGGTATAAACTCTACATCTCCCCGGATTAGCATTAGCGTAGAATCAACCAATATTCCCGCTACCATTTCATCAATAGAAAGTGCCTGGGAAAAAATCTTACCAGGGGAGCCTTTTAACTTCAGTTTCCTGGATGAAGCTGTTGATGCTCAGTACCGCCAGGAAGAGCGCCTTGCCCGGATTATTTCTTTCGGTGCTACTTTTGCTATCATTATTGCCTGTATGGGTCTGTTTGGGCTGGCATCATTGATGATCGTCCGGCGGACAAAAGAAATTGGCATCCGGAAAGTACTTGGTGCCTCCTCCTCCCGAATTCTCATCCTCGTAAATAAAGAATTCTCTTTTCTGGTTCTATACGCACTACTGCTGGCTGCTCCCCTTATTTGGTTTGGCATGAATTTCTGGCTAAATGATTTTGCCTATAGAATTGAAATCAATTTTTGGACGATTGGCTTATCCGGGGTAATTGCACTGGGTATTGCCTGGTTAACTATTGGGATTCATTTATACAGAGCGGTAACTGTTAATCCTGTTAATAGCCTTAAAACAGAGTAATTATGCTAAAGAATTATCTGAAAATTGGCTACCGAAACCTGAAAAGGAGCAAAGCATATACTTCCATCAATGTTTTTGGGCTTACTATTGGTTTATCGGCTTTCATCGTTATTGGATTATTCGTCCAGTATGAACTTAGTTTTGACCGGTTCCATGACTACTCGAAAGATATTCACCGCGTCATAAAAACGGATTTGAATACCTCTTTTTTTGGGACGGATAAATATGCATCTACACCTGGTCCGCTGGATGAACTGTTAATGACCAATTATGCCGAGGTAGAATATGCCACCCAGCTGGCAAAAGCCCGTTCTTTTTTGGAAGTAGATAATGAGGTGTATAACGAACAAGGCATATTTGCAGCTAATCATTTTTTTGATGTATTCACGTTTCCTTTTCTTCAAGGTGATCCTTCTACAGCCCTGGAAAACCCGAATTCGCTGGTTATTACCGAGGAATTGGCATTCAAATATTTCGGACGTGTGGATGTAGTGGGCGAAACCATATTTGTTGCCCATGAAGGGAGCTTTTTTAGCGGAAAAAACCTGATGGAAATCACCGGTGTTTTAATTGAAACACCTGAAAACAGCCATCTTAGTTTTGATTATATCGTATCTGTGCACTCCTCTGAAGAACTGGTACACTACCTGGATAACTGGAACAGCAACCATTACTTAACCTATGTGCGGCTTAAACCCGGTTATTCTCCCGAATCTTTTTCTGAAAAAATTGCTGACCTTGAACAGAAGTATATAGGAGATTCAAACCCATTCAAAGAATCTGGTTTAGCATTACAGCCCTTAGAGAGTATCCATTTACACTCGAATATCCCCGGGGAATTCAAAACCAATGGAAATATTTTTTCAGTGTATTTGTTCAGTACCCTGGCCATTATAATTCTTAGTATCGCATGTATCAATTATACAAATCTGGCAACTGCACGTTCTTTCCTGCGTGCACGTGAAGTTGGGGTTCGTAAGGCGGTAGGGGCAAATAAATCACAGTTAGTAGTCCAATTTCTTAGTGAATCTATACTTCTGACAATTCTTGCCCTTACAATTGCTTTTGCGGTAGTACAATTTCTTTTGCCTGTCTTCAATACTATCTCCGCAAGAGAATTGAGTCTTAGTTTTTTTGAAAATCCCTGGTTTATTCTTTCTGTAGGAACACTTGGAATACTTCTGGGAATTATCGCCGGTAGTTACCCTGCGTTCAAAATTTCAGGTTACCAGCCATCTAAAGTTCTTAAAGGCGCTGAAGGCGCTGCGAATCGTGGCTCCTCGTTCAGAAACATTCTTGTAGTATCACAATTCGCTGCCACAACCTGCCTGATCATCGCTACCATTACTGTATTCGATCAGTTGAATTTTATGCGAAGTGCCAATACCGGACTGGATCACACTTTGGTACTGTCAATACCTGTCAAGGATCAAAACCTTCATACAAAATATTCTTCTCTTAAGTCTCAGCTTGAAAGGAACAGTACTATTGAACTGGTTTCAGCCGCACAAAACGATCCTATAGCAATTGATTCTTCTTCTCCTTTAACAGAATGGGAAAACTCTGAAGAGAATGCCTGGATAAATGTATACAGAAGTGCAATACAACATGATTACATTGAATTATTCGATATGGAGATCGTCGAAGGCCGGGATTTTTCTATGGAGATAAGCACCGACCTCACCAGGGGAATGATCATTAATGAAACCCTCAAAAACCAATTAGGTTGGGAAAATGCTGTTGGTAAAGAATTCAAATTCAGAGGAAGGGATGCCCGAATAACCGGTGTTGTTAAAGACTTCAATTTTCGTTCCTTTCATGAAGGAATTGAACCATTAGCATTATTCCTGGAGCAGGATTGGTGGTTTCCCTATCAACGCGTATTTGTAAAAATGAACTCTGCGAACCCCCGGGAAACCATTGCCTATATCGAAAATGTTTTCCGTGATTTTTCTCCTGATTATCCGTTTGAATATCAGTTTTTAGATGAAACCTATAACAATCTTTATCATTCAGAAATACAACTGGGAACCCTCTTCAATTACTTCACTTTTGTAGCTTTATTTATCTCCTGTTTAGGAATACTGGGGTTGGCTGCTTTTACCGTTTCTCAACGAAAAAGGGAGATAGGCATTCGAAAAGTGTTGGGGGCATCTGTTCAGAATATAGTTTCTCTACTATCCCTTCAGTACCTGAAACCTGTACTTTTGGGTTTTACAATTGCCGCCCCTGTTGCATGGTACGGGTTAACCCTGTGGTTGCAAAATTTTGCGTATAGAATTGACCTTGGGGCGTTTCCATTTTTAGCTGCGGGACTTTCCACGCTATTTATTGCTCTTTTCACCGTTAGCGGACAATGCATAAAAGCCGCACTTACTAATCCAATTGAAAGCCTTAAAACGGAGTAATGATGCTCAAAAACTACATCAAAATTGCCTGGCGAAACATCATCAAAAACCGACTATATAGTTTTATAAATATTTTTGGTTTAACCATTGGGTTCACGGGCTCTTTACTTATTACCATCTATGTAATTGATGAACTCTCCTACGATAATTTTCATGAAAATGGAGACCAGATTTACCGCGTTCTTCGGGAGTTTGACCTTCCGGATTTAAAATCTGCATTTCAATATACCCCATCTGCGTTAGCCCCAACTGTTCGGGAAAGCATATCAGGTGTGGATAAGGCTGTTCGGGTTCAGCCCTATAGTGAAACCGTACGTGTGAATGGGAAAAGCTTTATCGAGTCCTCTTTTATAATGGCAGATGACGGTTTTTTTGATGTATTTGATTTCAACATTGTTGAAGGAAAAGCTGAATTAGAACAACCAAATACATTGGTAATTTCGAAAACGATGGCTGAGAAATACTTTGGCAATGAATCACCAGTTGGAAAAATGCTGTCCATTGGTGCATCAGAAATGGAAGTAACCGGGGTAATAGCCGATGTACCCAGGAATTCTCATCTCCAATTTCATTTTGTAACTGCTACTCCGCCACAACAGTTGAATTGGGGAAGGAACAGCTTTATCACCTACATTCTGTTGGACCCAAATCAGTCTGCTGATTTAGTTACAAATCAGATAGCTGAACTCATTAATGTGAATACAGGGCAAAGCAGTGACGCTGCCAACCACGATTTTATCCCCCACCTTCAACCTCTGGAGGGGATACATTTTGGTACCGGTGTAAATGTGAGTATAACTGCAATGGGGAATATTGCTTATGTTTACTTATTCATAGTACTTGCCTGTTTTATTTTAGTGTTGGCATGTGTGAATTTTATCAATCTTACTACTGCCAGGTCCGTCGAAAAAAGCCGTGAAGTAGGGATACGGAAAACTCTTGGCGGGCAAAGAACACAGATTATTGTTCAGTTTCTGGGAGAAGCCGTTCTTCTGTCTGCGATTGCAGCATGTATCGCATTGGCAATCACCCAGTTTAGCCTTCCTTTACTAAGCTCTATAGCAGGTAAAAGCCTGGGCATGAATAGTATCAATAGTGGCTTTATATGGT
>JAKSCW010000187.1 GCA_022360375.1 Balneolales bacterium | reverse complement strand
GTTGTTTTCGATCCATTCAAGATAACGCAGCCAGGCTTCACCTCCCTGGTTGAGTGTTTCTACAATTACCTGACGGGCATCAGAACTTCTTCCGTTGCTACTAATCATAAGAGATACCGTTCCCCCGTCAAGCCCTTCAAAAGCAGCATATGGATCTTTTTGGGGATCAAGTTCTACACCATTTACTGAATGAATGTAATCTCCTTCATTCACTTCTACTCCAGGACGATCAAATGGAGAACGAATCTCCGTTTCCCATGGTGCTGGTTTTACTATGCGTTTAATCCGGTACACATCGTCATCAAGTTCCCAGTCTATCCCTAAATACCCGGTCCCTCTTGGAGGAACGCTTTCATTATCTCCACCAAAGGTATAGGTATGTCCGGCACTAAGTTCTGCCTGCATATTTGACTGAATGTTCGATACGTCCCATCGCGTTCGGGCGTCCTCAATCAACGCCCCGTATCGTTCTCTCATCTCATCCCAATCCAATCCATGCATATCGGGATCGTAGAAGAAATCACGGTACCTTCTCCAGGTATCATTGAAAATTTGCTTCCATTCCTCTTTCGGAACCAGGTCCATAGACAATCCATCTGTGGGAATAGCATCATTTATCGACTGCCCGGCCTGAGGCTGAATAATCCCATACTGCCCCCAGAATGATGAAACCAGGATAGCTTTTCCGTCGGCAGTTGGCCGGGCTCCGCTCACCCCCTCCATAATGGTTACTTCTTCACGATCTTCAAAATTATATGCCATTAGAGTTGGCGAGCCACCAGATGACCCTGTGTTTGGCCATCTTCGATATACAACCATACCATCAAAAGCCATTAACTGGCCGATATTACCACCATCAGGGGGTAAAATAGTAATCCTCGATTCGAGTCCATCCAGATCTATATCTAATCCAGATTCCTCTTCGTCAGATTCGGAATCCTCCTCTTCACCTTCTTCTTCTTCATCTGATTCTTCTTTTTTCTCCAGTTCATCATTTTTGGGTTTCAAAGGGGATGGAACATCTTCGGTGAGGCTTAAAGCTACCAATCTGGTAGAATTGGGATAGATCCACGTTCCATCAAGATCAGAATATTCCACATCAAAATTTCTGTTTGACGTATACACCAGGTAGTTTCCATCCGTTGTAAATACTGCATTTGTTTCGCTGTAAAAGCCGCTGGTAACCTGGTGATTTTGACGCTCTTCAACATCATACAACATGATTGCAAAGTTTGCATTTTCCAGGCCCTTGTGATAGGTAAGCCATTTTGAATCGCTGGACCAGGTTATGGGGTATCCCCCTCTTCCGCCGTGCCCTATATTCCATACCGTATTTCCAACCTCGCGGGTACGCCCGTTTTCCACTTCAACGGTATAAATTGTATTCGTTTCGTCAATAAAAGCAATGTACTTACTATCGGGTGACCAGTACAACTGGTAGCCATACCCCTTTCCACGATTAGTAAGTTGACGGGCTTCATCATTTCCTTCCGGATCCATTAGGTAGAGTTCAAATTCTCCGTCTCTATCACTCCAGAACGCAATATGTTCGCCATCAGGCGACCATGCAGGGTCTCTGTCAAAAGCTCCACTGGATTTGGTTAAGTTCATCGAATATCCTTCTTTAACAGGAACATTGAATAATTCACCCCTTGCTTCAAAAATGATCCTTTTTGCCCCCGGGGATGCTGTTGCATCGCTGATTCTGTTACTTACATCCACAGTCCTGGGCATTTCGGTAGTTAAATCACTCACCACGTTTACATCCACTGGCTGGTACTCCTCAGTAGCTAAATCCATTAGATAGAGCTGGCCACCCACTTCAAATACTAAATCATCGGGACCAGCAGAAAGATAACTGATATCGAAATCCTCAAACATGGTTACCTGGTTATGTTCACTGGTATTATCATCATATGACCAGATATTTAACCGGAAGTTCTCGCCCTGATCCGATAAGTAATACACCTTATCTCCAGCCCATGCAGGCTTCCCGTCGTTTACTTCATTTTGCGTTACATTTATTACACTTTGATCTTTTGAGTCGTAAATCAAAATGTCGGAAGCTAACCCACCTTTATATCGTTTGAATGGATAGTTTTCTGTGATTTTTGTGATGTACGCCAATTTGCTTCCATCTGGCGAATAACTTGCTAATTCACCATACGGAATCGGAAGTTTCTCGGGCATTCCTCCATTTTTACCCACCGTATAAAACTGCTGGGAAGAACGTTGCCCCATCTGCCTTCTGGAAGCAAATAAAATGCGCTCCCCATCCGGATGCCATTCAAGCATTCTGTCGGGATAAGACTGGTAGGTAACACGGGTTGGTACTCCTCCCGTCACCGGAATTACATATACATCAACATTTCCATTATAACTGGCGGAATATCCTATATGGGTTCCATCCGGTGAAAAACGAGGATAGCTTTCCTCGCCGGGTGAATTGGTTACCTGGATTGCTGTTCCCCCTTCTTTGGGAACCAGCCATATATCACCTCCGTATACAAATGTAATCTGGGTTTCGGAGACATCGAAATAGCTCATCAATTTAGCATTTATCTGGGCTAAAGCGGATTGGGAAAAGCATATAAGCACCATCCCGAATAGTAGTCTTTTCATTGCGTTTGGTTGATTGATTATAAAATTGAGAAAGCAGGTAGGGCAGCTATTAGAATAATCCCTATTGTTCATTGAATTAACGCAATTACGGGAGGAATGCCAAGATGTTAGTTATTAATTGTTTTTAAATCATATATACCAATAAAAAAACCCCGACTGGTTTTCCACCAATCAGGGTTTATCCTGTTTCTCCATGAAAGAAACTCTTTTACGTTAACACGAGATTACTTCTCCCGATATTCATCGGGATCGCAATGACGATGTTAACTGCAACCCGAAGTTGAGCCGCATGTAATACATTTCAAGCACGTCCCGTTGCGAACCATCGTCATGCTTCCGCATTCGGGGCAGGCATCACCGGTATAGCCTAATTGTTTAGCTTTTTCGTACTCACTTTCGTAGCTGCTGCTTGCAGCCGGAGCGGCCTGAGCCTGAGTAGTAGTATCTGCCACCGGAACAGGTTCAACAGCTGGTGCAGGTGCAGCAGCAGGAGCCTGAGGAGCAGCTGGCTTCGCAATTACGTCTGCTTCGGTTGGGCGCAGATCACGGGTGTGAATCTGGTCCGCTGGAACGTGTGCTAAATCTTCTCTTCCGAGGTAAGTCACCGCTAATTCACGGAAAATGTAATCGATTACCGACGTACTCATTTTCACGTGGGGGTTTCCGTTCACCATGCCGCTTGGCTCAAATTTGGTAAACACGAAAGCATCCACAAATTCTTCTAATGGCACACCATGTTGCAAGCCAAGAGAAATAGAAATGGCGAAGCAATTCAATAAACTTCGGAAAGCAGCACCTTCGCGGTGCATATCAATGAAAATCTCACCTAACTGACCGTTTTCATATTCACCGGTTCGCAGGTAAACGCTTTGTCCACCGATTTTCACTTTTTGAGTATACCCTTCGCGGCGGAATGGAAGTCGCTGACGGCGGGCCACATATTTGTGGATAATCCGCTCGGCAATCTCAACTACATTATCCTGGGCCTGAACCACCACCGGGTCAGCCGGTGCTTCTTCCTCTTCATCCAGTTCATCGAATACATCGCTCATGCTGTTTAGCGGCTGGCTGAGTTTAGAGCCATCACGATAAAGTGCATTGGCTTTCAACATCATTTCCCAGGACAACATGTAGGCGTCTTTCATATCCTCAACGGTTGCCTCATTCGGCAGGTTGATGGTTTTAGAAATCGCTCCGGAAAGGAAAGGTTGAGCAGCAGCCATCATTTTGATATGGCCAGATGCAGAGATATAACGGGTTCCGATACGACCACACTTATTGGCACAATCGAATACTGCAAGGTGTTCGTCTTTCAGGTGAGGAGCGCCCTCCACCGTCATCGTTCCACACACGTAATCGTTGGCTTCCTGGATTTGCTCTTTGCTAAATCCAAGATGACGAAGCATGTCGAATCCGAAATCAGAAAGTTGCTCTTCAGTGATGCCAAGTTTATTCTTACAGAAATCTTCTCCCAATGTGAATTGATTGAATGCAAACTTGATATCGAAACTGCTTGGGAGTGCTGCATTAATAGCATCGATTTTCTCTTCAGTGAAGCCCTTCGCTTTTAAGCTTTCCGCATTAATATGTGGACAACCTTCCAGCGAAGCTGCACCCTTTGCGTAATTGATGATGGCTTCCGCTTCTTTTGGAGAATACCCAAGATTCTTCAATGCAACGGGTACACTGTTATTAATAATCTTGAAGTAACCACCTCCTGCTAATTTCTTGAATTTCACCAAAGCGAAATCTGGCTCAATCCCCGTGGTATCGCAATCCATTACTAAACCAATAGTCCCGGTTGGAGCAATTACGGTTACCTGGGCGTTGCGGTATCCATTCTTTTCACCAAGTTCAACAGCGGCATCCGAAGTTTCCTGGGCTGCTTTTAACAAATAATCGGGGCAAATAGCCGCATTGATGCCCAGTGGCTTCACGGTTAACCCTTCGTACTGCTCCGGATCCACATTATAAGAAGCCCGGCGGTGATTTCTCATTACCCGTAACATGTGTTCCTTATTGCGCTCGTACCCTTCGAAGGTTCCGAGTTCGCCAGCAAGTTCAGCACTGGTTTCATAAGATTTCATATGCATGATGGCCGTTAATGCACCTGCAATGGCAGCTGCCTCGTCAGAATCGTAAGGAATTCCCTGTACCATCAATGCTGCACCGATATTCGCGTAGCCCAAACCAAGGGTTCTGAATACATAAGAAAGCTCAGCAATTTCTTTGGATGGGAACTGTGCCATCAACACTGAAATCTCGAGAACGGTAGTCCAGATTCGGGAAGCATAACGAAGTGATTCCACATCAAATGTGCTATAGGAATCGTCGGTGAAACACTTCATTAAGTTTAGCGAAGCAAGATTACATGCGGTGTTATCCAGGAACATGTACTCAGAGCATGGATTACTTGCGCGAATCTCACCATCTTCAGGACAAGTATGCCATTCATTAATGGTATCGTGGTATTGTGTTCCCGGATCGGCACAAGCCCAGGCTGCATACGCAATCTGATCCCACATTTCGGAAGCAGGCATGGTTTTGCATGCCTCTGGCTCACGGCCTTCCTTTTTGGCCCTGTCTTTTTCCACTCGCCAGTACAGATTCCAGTTTCCATCTTCCTTAACTGCTTTCATGAAGCTGTTTGGAACACGAACGGAATTGTTGGAGTTTTGGCCTGCTACTGTCGCATATGCTTCTGAATTCCAATCCGTATCATAACTTTCAAATTCAAGATCAGTAAAGCCCTGGGCGGCCAATTGAATTACGCGTTCAATGTAATTCAAGGGAATTTGATCTTTTTTCGCTTTGCGAATGGCTTTACCTAACGCTTTGTTCTTGAGCGGATCGCGGCTCATTGCGCCATTAAAGGTTCTTCCTTCAATCTCAACTGGAGTGTGGCAAAGTTTTATGATTTCCTTCAGGTGATTT
>JAKSCW010000482.1 GCA_022360375.1 Balneolales bacterium | reverse complement strand
TTTTGGAGCACCAATAAGAACATCATCCTTACCATCATTGTTAATATCTCCCGAAGAGACCGAGGTACCGCTCTCATTATTGCCGGCAATACCATTCATAATGAATCCATTGGTTCCGTCAATCACATCTGAGATTTCTATAGCTGAAGAAAAAGCCGTGGTTTTTCCAAACACCACATAGGTTTCACCGGAATTACTTCCGTTAGGATCCCCTCTATAGGCCCCTATAACTACATCATCAACACCATCTCCATTTACGTCCCCGGAAGCAACCGCATACCCACTACGATCTAAATTGGAGATCCCATTCAACGCAAACCCGTTGGTACCATTTAAGGCAGAGATATCTAATAAAGCACCGAAACTCCCCGAGCTCCCGAACACTATATACACGGCTCCTCTCTCTGAATTTCTGTAGGGCGCCCCAATAATGAGATCATCAAGACCATCTCCATTGATATCCCCACTGGAGATATCCTGTCCGGTGCTTACCTGATGGCTGGTTGTCACCCCGTTTATTTGAAAACCATTTGGGCCTTTCAGAGCTGATAGTTCTATAGCTGTTTGAGTGAAAGCGGCCTTTGGAGTAAAGAGCAGAGAAGTGAGGAATAAAGATGCAGTTGCCATCCGTCGGCTGGTAACGAAATATTTATTTCGGGCAATTTTTTTAATGAACCCCCAAACGGGTTGGTGCTGATTACTTATTCCTTCTACCCAACAGGCTTCCAAACCGGTAGTTTTTGCGAGCCATTTGTACAAGGCTTTCGTTTTCCGGTTACCACATATAATAAAAGGTACTTTGTGTATTGTTCTCTTCATTCAAACCCCTAACTGTTTTAAGTTAAACAAGTGGAATTAAGTACTTAGTACGTAATTTCCGCTATACAATGTAGGTTTTGAGTTTCCTTAATTCTTCCCCAAAAGCGACAAAAACATCCAGAAAAGCGACATTTTTAAGAGTTTTTTTCGTTTTTGGGGTGGGTACCAAATCTGTTGATAAACAAGCTTGTGAAGTAACTGGGTTTTTGGAAACCAACATAACACGCCACTTCGGATATGGTAAATTCGGGATGATCCCCTAAAAGTTGCTTTGCCTTTAACAGGCGTTTTTCCCGAACATATTTCTTAGGAGAGAGCCCGGTGTATTGTTGCAATTTGCGTTCAAGTTGACGAGTACTGATTTGCATATGATCGGCAATCATTGAGGAGTCTAATCCGGGAGAACTGATACATTCTTCAAGAAAGGTATCAAGCTTCGTTAAAAAATAATGCTCTTTTCTGGAGGTCATATCGGCTTTTTTATTTCCGATGATATGTCTGGTAATTACGTTTTATGGTAACCTTGTATATCTGTTAGAAGCTAAAAGTGATGTGTTATGCGGAATGAAGAATACATGTCAGGCGTGTTTTTAGATGATCACTTTTCATTTCCATGCTGATTTCCATTACGTACATTTTTGATGAATGTATTTTTTGATAGCGAATGTTTCTTCCTCAAAAACGACAAAAATGTACACTCAAGCGACATTTATGAGTTTTTTGTCTCCCTTAATTCTTTGGGGTGAACATTAAAACGGGTTTTAAATACTTTGGTAAAATAGGATGGCTTATGAAAGCCCAGAGAGTAGGCGACTTCGGAAATGTTGAATTCCGGGTTATTTTCAAATATATATTTTGCTCTCAGTAAACGCATTTCCCGAAGATATTTAGCCGGGGTAAGTCCCGTATACTCCTTTAACTTACGTTGAAGCTGTCGCTCGCTTATAAGTAGCCGGTCGGCCATCATCTTTGTATCGGCATTTGAATCACCCAGAATCTCTTCAACATGTCGATTTAATTCTTCGAGGAAGGTGTCACGTTTCGTTTTTAATATCTCAAGCTTTTGTAACTCAATTTCATGTTTCTCCAGCTCCATTTTCTTTTTCCACCTTGCCCAGGTAACCAGGCTGATAATAGCTCCCAGAAAGGAACCCAGGATTGCCAGTTGAAAAGAGCGGCGTTCATGTAGGTGAGGCTCCACGGTTATTTGTATACTACTGATATTAGAGTTATCCCAGATATTTCCCATCCCTGCCCTAAGTGCAAAAGTATACATTCCCGCTTTAAGGTTTGTAAATGTCACGCTTCGCTCTGCTCCCGCATAGATCCATTCGTCATCCGTTCCACCAAGTTTATAAGAAAAACGGATGTCTTCGGGCTTAACAGAATAGTTAAAAGCGGTATAGCTAATACGAATAGAGCGGTCTCGTTTTGGAATCCTGATGTTAGCGGAGCCTGGGGTCCACATAGAATCCTTATTAGAGACCGATTCTATGACACTGGGAAAGGAAAAGGTAAGATCGTTTACTTTTTTAGGGTGAATTCGGGTTATTCCGCTCAACATTGCAAACCAGAATGCGCCATCCCGGGAAGTAATTCCCGGGGTTTGAGCTCCACCATTTGCTTCATTTCCGGGAAGTCCATCTTCTATTTGATAAATGATGGGGTGTATCCGGTTTAGTGCTCCTGAAGCAACATCATTAAGCTGTTGTTTTGGAACCCAAAAGATGCCCTGATTACTACTCATCCAAATCCGGCCGTAATCGTCCTCCATTATAATATGTATTACAGACCCTAAAAGTCCGTTTTCAGGAGTATACTTTGTAATTGATTTAGAAGAAATTCTATTCGGATTTAATTCAATGCGGTGTAGCCCTCCTCCATTCAAGCCAACCCAAAGAACTCCCTCGTTATCATTATATATACTTCTAATTCTGATATCTGAAAGTTGATTGTTCCCTGAAAAAGCAATCAGCGTATCATTTTTCAGAGTATACAATCCATTCTGTCTTGTACCTACCCAAACCTCTCCATTTTCAGATTTAGATAGCTGCTCGATCTGGATGTCAAGGTCATTCTCTACAGGCACTTTGTTCCAGACGTTAGTCTCCATTTCATAGTTGTATAAGCCATCTCTCGATCCTGCCCAAAGGTTCTTGCGCCCGTTCTGCTGTATTACTTTTACCTGAACTGTTTGTCGGTCGAAGGGGGAAGGTAAGTTGGTTATTGAGCCGGAATTTCTGTCCCATATCCGGATTCCGTGTGCGGTTCCGAACCAAACGTTATTGTTATTATCTTCATAA
>JAKSCW010000298.1 GCA_022360375.1 Balneolales bacterium | reverse complement strand
TTTCTACCACAATCTTAGAAGATACAACGGTTTTTTTGGCCGGGAAGGGCTATCGGGTAAACATTGTCAGAGATGTTTTTGGTAATTGGCAAATTGGAGTAGGAGAAGGATACCATGGAGAATTAAAAAATTCAGGGCATATTGTAACTGATAATACCCATTCTTCTTCTGCATTTTTTGGGGTATTAGTTGGGTACACCGCATCCAGAACGGATGATTTCTATTTTGACTTCAAAATTGAAGAACCTGCTGTTGTAGTGGAACCTGTATTGTTGTCTGAATACACCGTTGCGGATTCAAACCAGGTTGCTCTTGGTTTTACACGGGATATCGATTTAAACTCGGTAACTACAACAGATTTTATGTTGAATAGAACTACACGTCCGCAATCATTTTCAAGCATTGGGATGGATTCTATAACACTGATTTTTGCTGATCCCCTGGAATCCGGTGAACATGAATTATCCATTTCAGGGATTGAATCTTTCGAAAATGATACACTTCTGGAAGATACTACCGTTACCTTTTTCCTGTTTGATGATTTTGAACCTGGTGATGTACTCATCAATGAGTTTTTAAAAGATCCACCTCCAGGTTCAGGAATTCCAGAGTATGTGGAACTGATTAATACAACGCCGAAGTTTTTGAATTTGAGAAACTGGCAAATTGGTGATAACAATTCATTGACTATTATTTCTGTTACTGATTTAGTACTTCATCCGGATACTTTGCTGGTGTTCTCTGGCTCCAGGGAGGATTTAACAAGAGTATTCGGAGAGGGAAACTACATCGATGTTTCGCTGCCATCCCTGAATAATTCAGGAGATCAGATCAGGGTATTTAATGGGGTAGGTACCCGGGTAGATTCTTTGGAATATACTTCTGGTTGGGGAGGAGTAGATGTAGCTTTAGAGCGTCGGGATTTGAATCTATCATCATCAATCCGGGCAAACTGGGGAAATGCTCCTGAGGGCATAGGTTCTCCTGGTCAGCGTAACAAAATCGAACGGGATACAAGTCCACCGAATTTGGAAAGCTGGGAGTTTCTGAATAACAGTACGTTGTTGTTTGTATATGATGAAGAGATACTTGAAGGACCTGCCGAAGATGTAGAAAATTTTTCGCTTGGCACAGGTTTAGATAATGATCTTACCGGGCCGGATATTCTCTCGGTGGAATATCATCAACCGGATAGCATCGTAGTTTTTTTTGAATTTGTGTTTCCTGGTGATGAGGATGGCGAGAACTATATGTTCGGGATAAAAAATCAGCAGGATGTTTTCGGAAACATTAACCCTGATACAATCATCGAATTCGAGTTCAGGGATTTTGAAACCGCCCAACCTGGAGAAGTTGCTATCAATGAATTTATGTACGATCCTGCAGATGATTACACCGAGTTCGTGGAATTGTACAATCATTCGCCCAACACCTTTAACCTTAAAGAATGGACATTTAACGATAATTCGGGAACCCGGAGGATAATTACTGGTTCAGATTTCTTTCTTTTACCAGGAAAGTATGTGGTTTTGGCAGCAGATAGTACCATTGCAGAAACCTTTCCCGGTACTTCTTTGATTGCAGTTTCCAGTTTTCCAGCCTTAAATAATTCAGAAGATGATTTGGTACTTCGAAATGAAGAAGGAATGCTCATTGATTCCTTAACCTACGCTTCCTCCTGGGGTGGCGATGAAGTTTCGTTAGAGCGAAGAACGGTTGATGTTTCAGCTGTTTTCATGGAGAATTGGAGAAATAGTCCATCAGAGAACTCCGGAACGCCTGGCAGAGCAAACGAAACCCTTCCTGACACGAGCCCTCCCGGGGTTATTGCTGCCAGCTTTCCGTCAGATATGGAAATCCAACTGGTTTTTGATGAGCAACTGTTTTTAGATGAACCGGATAATCCCGACAATTATTACATCAATAACAGTTTCAATCCAAGCTTGGCAGAAACGAAAGGGGATACAGTTCTCCTGGTTTTCGATTTTCAGTTTAAAGATGGAGATGTCTTTTCATTGGAGCTTCGGAACATAAAAGACCTGTTTGGTAATTCGCAAACCCTTCTGGAAGTGGTTCTTACTTATACTGAACTGGGAGAAGCTAAAAACCAGGGGGTAGTGATCAACGAAATTCTCTATCGTAGGTTCAACGAGCTTTCGCCGGAATTTGTGGAACTCTACAATAGAAGTGATGCCAGTTTTGACCTTTCCGGTTGGGAATTAGTGGATGCGGGAGGAAATGATGCCATTATCCCGGAAGGGACGATTCTGAGAACCAGAGAATATCTGGTACTTACCGACCGGGAAGATTTTGCAGAAGAAATCAATCACGCTATTTACCTGTCGGATTTTCCTTCCCTGAATGATCGCGGAGATGAGCTTGTACTAAGGAATTCAGCTGGAATTATCATTGACAGTCTATTTTATGAGGACGTTTGGGGCGGAAACATCCCCGGAATTTCCCTGGAGCGAATTGATCCCGAAAATGCATCAAATGATGCTTCCAACTGGGCTACAAGTAAAGCTCCTGGTGGTTTTTCTGCAGGAATGGAAAGTTCTGTGTTTGAAAATGACACCACCCCTCCGGAAATAATTTTTTCTTCACTGTCAGGATCGGTGGTGAGAGTCGTTTTTTCGGAGTATATCGTTACTGTTCCTGATGAAACTGAATATTTTGTGAATGGGCAAGAAACGTTCCCTGAAGAGGGTATTGAGTCCTCTGGAAATGAGTTATTGTTAACCTGGACCCCGGGCCTGGAGGTATCTACAAACTCTTTGGTTCTGAATGAAGACGTAAAAATCAGAAACGTTTCGGATGTTAAAGGTAACCGGGCAACGGAGATTTCTTCACCAATAGCTTCGTTACTTAAGCCCGGATCTATTGTGATTAACGAAATCATGTTTGATCCCCTGGCCGATTCAGATGATAATCTCCCTGATCAAACTGAATACATTGAACTTTATAACCCGACTGATGAAGCAATTTCCCTGGAGGGGGTTTTTCTTCACGATGCTCCCAATGAGTTAAATGAAATCCGTTCTTTGGAACCAGTTACTTCTCAATATAAATGGATTCAGCCCGATGGGTATTTCCTGATTTATTCTGAAGACGAAACCAACAATTTTAATGAAAGCCAAACCGCACGTTATTTCGAACTCCAGGATGAAACGGATCAATTCACTATGCAGATTGAGCGTTCAGGTTTGAGCTTAGCCAGTTCAGGAGATGCCATTTATCTGGCAGATAGTACGGGTACTACTATTGATTCTGTGTTTTATGATGAAACCTGGCAGAACCCAAATCTGATAGACACAGATGGTATTGCCCTGGAACGTATCGATCCGAATGGTGGCAGTAATGACGAAAACAACTGGAGTTCAAGTACCACGGCTTTTGGTGGTACACCACTTATGGAAAATTCCATTTTTCAGGAAGCCGGTGCTGCTCCAGACAACGTTGGAATCAGTTTTTCTCCCAATCCTTTCTCACCGGATGATGATGGTTTTGAAGACAATCTCTTTATCAATTACACGCTGGATGCTTCAGGTTATATGCTTCGGGTTCGAATTTTCGATCGCTATGGTCGGGAAGTGCGAAAACTGGCAGATGGAGTGCAGGCAGGATTTGAAGGTTCCCTGATTTGGGATGGCCTCACCGATGACCGAACCAAAAACCGGATAGGAATGTACATTGTTCTTTTTGAAGCGTATAACAGTGCTGATGGAACCAATCGTACCTTTAAAGAGACAATAGTACTGGCGAGGATGTTTTAAAGGCTATAATTGAGCTTCACACCCGCAAACCAATTCCGTTCCGGCGCTGGCTGGAAGTAGCGACCGCCAAAGGCGTTGATGTCAAAACCAAGGCTGTAGGTTTCATCCAACAGGTTATCGATTCCAAAGTACACGTCAGCTTGGAGGTTTTTGAAAAACAAAGCTTTATAACCCACTTTGGTTTGAACCAGGTGATACGCTTCAGAATAGACGGAATTATCATCTTCTAAAGGAATTTGGTCTGTGAAATTATACGAAAGGTTAGTGTAGAACCCGGGTCTTGTTTCAACCAATAAGGAAGTAACCAGGTTGTTGGGAGCCACCCCTGTCAGGTCGTTTCCACTGAAATCCCCATCACGGGTCAGATACTCATCGAAGGTAAAACTATGGTAGGTATAGGCCAGGTTGATTCGGGCAGAACGTAACGCCGAAGTAAAAGAGTCAAAAACAATGAAACTGGAATTCAGCTCAATACCATTTTGATTTGTACTCCCGGCATTTACAAATACGGCGGTACCACGTTCGGTATCTTGTTGCACAATGCTTTCATCCAAACGATAATTGAAGAATACTAAGTCGAACATCAGCCGGGCGTTAAAGGCATTTCCGCGAAGCCCGTACTCAATATTAAATCCTTCTTCCGCTTCTAAGTCAAGATTGATGCTTCCTTCATTCGTTCGGATCTCTTCGATGGTGGGGGGAGAGAATCCCAACCCGATACTGGCATGTGCTGTTATTTGAGGAGTTACTCGTTTTGCTATTCCAAACCGGGGGATAATTTGCGGGTTAAAGCTTTTACTTACGTTTCCGGGTAGTCCGTATTCGGCCGAATCTGCCGAAAACAAACGGTTGATTTCATAGTCTACATCATTAAAGCTGACACCTGCATTCAGAAACCAATCATTTGTGAGGTAAATATTGCTGGTAAAAAAGATCGTGGCTGTTTGAACTTTCAGTTCATCATCGAAATTCAGATCCCCGATACTTCCCTCATTGTTTCCATAGTTCCGGGATGCATAGCTGGAAGCCTGGTACTCAATTCCTGCATTTAACTCAACATTTAGTCTCCGGTGTGAAACCGAGTAGTTGCTCACAGATCTGAATCCTCCGCTCATCCGGCTATCTACTTTATAGTCGAAATTAAATGGATTTTCAAAATCACTGAAAGTACCAAACAAGGTCGATTTGTTGGAAAGACCCTGGTTGAATTTCATTTCGTGGGTTACTCCAAACAGCATTGATTCATGCAAGATACTGGCATTGGTTTCTGCACTTCCCGGGCGTGCCTGGGTTGGATCTTGTGCAAATAGTTCGGCATTTAATCCACCGGGTATGCCATAGTTTAATTCCGAATAAAGCAGGTTTACACCTACTGTTCTGCCTTTAGAATATTCCGTGTTTCCTGTAATCTCGAAGGTTTGTCGGTCAAGAAAGGATTGATCGCGATAGCCATCTGTGCTTTGGTTGGCATATTTAAAAGAGAATGATCCATTATTGAACATATTTTGATAGCCAAGATTATAGCCTACTGTTTCAAAAGAACCGGTCGTTAATGAACCGGAAAGCTGATCGGTTGCGATGGGAGTGGTACTGTTAATCAATAGCACCCCGCCATTTCCAGCCCCGTAAATACTTCCGGATGGCCCTTTAATAACCTCTACATTTTGCATGTTATATACATCCAATAAATTCAGAAATGTGCTTCCCGAGGGTTCAG
>JAKSCW010000188.1 GCA_022360375.1 Balneolales bacterium | reverse complement strand
TTTGGAGGGGCTTCTGCAAGTTCTTCCAGCTCCAGGCGAAGTAATCGCTGCTCTCTTTGTGGACGTACCATTAATATTTTATCTACTATAGCCGGATGAAGACCCAGGATGGCATCTAATAATGTTTGAGTATTGAACGATTTAACAGCTTTCCGGATAAGTTCGTCATCCAAATCAGGAATTCGATCTATGGTGATAAATTGTTTTTCAAGAATAGCTCCAACAATTGAACCAGTGGCTTTTAGTTCATTAATGTATTTTTGTTGTTCCTGAACAGGAAGCCGTTCCAGAATTGGATAGATGTGTTCAGCACCGTATTGTTCGCTCCGTTCTGCCTCTACCAGGTCCATGGCTTTGTCAAAAAGTTCATTTGAAATGCGTTCTTGGTCCTCGTAAGAAAGCTTACTTAAAGAAGCCATATGCAGCATAATTTTTGCAGCAACCTCTTTATCGAGTTCTTCGAGGAATTCTGCGGCGCTTTCCTCGGGTAAATACTGAAGTATAAACGCACCAGAAAGGCTATCCTCTGTTTCGAGTAACCTTGTTATGTGATGATCAGAGATATGGTCCAGAAACTTAAACAAGCTGAATTTACTTCTTTTTTTTTCAGATATAGATTCCTTGGCTCCCCTTGAAAGAATCTCAGTAAATTCAGTAAGTACCTCTTTCTTTTTCTCTCTAGTTATCTCGGGGTAATCGAGGATAGCATCACTTAGTGTTTCAAAATCTTCGGGGTGTAATGCACTCCGAAGGGTCCGGAGAAGCTGTTTGTCTGTAGCTATTAAAATCTCAGCGGCACGTTGGGAGCCATTTTCTTCTTCGCTTAACCAATATCTGAAGATTTCTGCGATTTCTTCAGGTTTATTGAAAAATGCATCAACAACTTCTTCTTTATTCCCCGTCAGTTCATTGTGTATCTCTTCTTTATCTTCCTCTGGCGTAATCATTGAAGGAGTAATCGGCCCGGGTTGGTATCCTTCTCCATACTGTGTGAAATCATTCTTGAAGCTTTCCCTGTATTCCCTGGCAGGGATAACCTCATGTGGTTTGCTCATAAACCGGCTGAATAAGATTGTAAGCCCAAAAAGGAACATGAGTATTACTCCTGGTATATATTGTACTATAGAATCGTACAAAGTAGGGGCAGGGTTGATCGTTGCCTGGGTTACAGGTTCTGGTTTTTCAGTATAATCCGGAATTACTATTTGCGAAATGGTAATCTGATCGCCTCTCGATTCATCAACCTTAACAGCTATTCCGGTGATGAACCGCAGAAGTTCAAGTTGATCTGAAGTAATGGATGTATCAGCATAAATATTAATATTCATACTGATCAAACGCAGCATTTTAATGGTATTCTCGTTTAAAACCGTTCCAGGAGAATTACTAAGGTTGGAAATCGGGCGGAGATTATCATCGGGTAAAAAAGGCAGCCCAGGCATCATGATATTTTCTGTAGAACGCTGAACAACCTGGTTTTGTGTAGTTCCATACGGTTCGTCAACTAATTCTGCGTTAATATTTACATCAACAAAGAATTTTCGGCGATCGAAATAATTAGAAAGAACCTGAATAATTTGAGAATCGTACTGTTGCTCAAGGGTAGAAATACGCAGTTCCAGTGATTGGACTCCACCTACATCCGTTGGTTGTGCCAAAACATTCAGGGAAAGCGAGACCACCAGGAATAAATTCCAAAAGAGGAATAGAGCTCCGCTATGTTTAGCATTTGATACCACTAAATGGAGGTTTTAGCTTAATTTAATTGTTAGTCTTGTGAACTACTGGTATTAACTCGCTCTTCCAATAGTTCCATATTCGGTATAAATAAATCCGGATTGAACCTAAGAGCCATTTGCCAGTGTCGCTGCGCCTGTTCTGTATTTCCCTCAAAATAGTAAAAACTACCCTTTAATGCGTAAGCTTGCGCAGTTTCAAAAAGTTCTAATGATTCTGATACATATGCGAATGCCTGGTTCAAATTCTTCCCATAGAACGCATTTTGGGCTTTTATGATCAATCTGAGGGCTTCATCCACATTCCTGTAGATTTCCTGAGAATATTCTAATACTTCCGGAGAGCTTTTTATATCGTCTGTTACATCTGCCAAAGTAAATGCAGGAGCGAGAGATGCGCTATCTATCTCACCTTCATTTGGTATCAAAAGAATCTCCAGCCCTTCAACAAAATCTCCTTCCGGGATCGATTTTACGGTAAAATTAATTTTTTCCGGTTCAGAATATACATTCAGGATGTCCAGCTGCGATTGATCAACATATAGTTCGTATTCTCCCGGAGGTAGTTCATCGTCATAGAAGAGACCATCCGAGAATGTTCGGAGTTCTTCGCGGTATTCATTCTCTTCCGAAGATAGTATAAGCTTCAATCCGCCAATCCCCCGCAAATTATCTTCGGCTAATTGGCGTAATACTAACCCCTCCATTACCCCAGACATGTAGAAAGGGATTTCAATTTTCTTGAAAGAATTCGGATCGGTTATCATCGAAAACTGATCTACATCAGGAACCAGCATTGGATTGATAACGGATGCTTTGTTCATTTCCATATTATACCTGTGGTACGGCAATAATTGGGTGTAGTAAAGAATTCCATCTTTGATGGTGGAAGAAGAACCACTTCTTCCAAGCCTCATCTTGCCCTCCGGAATTGCTTCATCTTCTTCATCGTATTTGTTATTTCCGTTAGAATCAACGAATAACCTAACCGCTGCTCCCGACCGGCCTACCTGGTTTCGGCTGGTAAAAAGAAGATTTCGATAGTTGCTATCATATGCTACCGAACCTCTGAAGCTATGGTTAAAAATGTAAGAGTTTCGTGTACGGTTAAAAGTGGATGTTGACCTGGTGGTTTTGAAATCGATAACAAAGTTGACTCTTAAACTATTAAAGTCGGTGATAAAGTTGCGCCCATATGCAAATTGAAATCTCCCGGAAGTAAATACATTCCTGGAAACCAGAACCTGTATTGTTTCAAGTGCATTTTGATTAGGTAAAAATGTCAACTGACCTCTCACAAAAGTACCACGAACAGCTTTTGGAATATTTCTATTTCTAGAAATAGTGTAGGTGGTAGAAAAATCAAAAACAGATAACCCGGTTACTTCAAAGGGATTATACCCATTTATAATTCGATCTGAGTAACCAATATTGAAATTGATAGATCTAAGCCTGGTGCCGGCGTTAAAACGATAAGAGGCATTATTGTTGTCTCCCTGATATCGTAAGAAGCTGGAAGCTCTAACATTAAAAGGAATGCTAAGGAACTGAAATGGATGAAATACAGAAGCAACTAACTGTTTGCTTTCCCCGGAGGCATTAAATGCCCTGGAGCTTCCGTAAAAGTCAGTGTAGTCGATGCTGATACTGGAACTATTTGGATAAACCGCATTTAAAAAGGCCCGGTAATACCCGTTAGTTACATTTTCCAGGTTCAAGATATAACTACCCAGAATCCTGCTCGAGATGCTTGTTGTGACATTGGGCAGACCATCAGACGATTCGATATCATAATAATCAACCCCTAATTTGGCGGTAAGCCAGTTTGTAACCCCAAGTGTTGCATTAGCTTGTGCAGCACCGTTTCTTTCAGTACTGCCAATAATAGGATTATCCAGTACACCAGCATTAAGCGAGTAATTGAGCTCTCCTTTGGGAAGGAAAGAGAAGGG
>JAKSCW010000378.1 GCA_022360375.1 Balneolales bacterium | reverse complement strand
GATGGTGCGAGTGTTTATGATACACTTACAGTTCATATTACACCTGTCAATGATCTTCCGTTTACCGTGGAATGGCCGGATACGCTTACCTTTACCTTTGGTGATACGTTGTATTTTGAGTATGCAAATCATTTTTCGGATGTAGAAGATGATTCCCTTGAACTTGGAATATCTGTTTTGGTGGAACCAGATGGTATAACTGCACGCATAGATTCAGCGGCATATGTAATTGCTTTTACTTCTGCCGGATATACCGGGATCGGAAGCACGGAGTTTACTGTGCATGATTCTGAAGGAGGGGTGTTGGAAACAACAGCTGTGCTGAATGTTCTCCTGGGTGTGTCTGATGAGGGTTATTTCGATATTCCGGGTTCTTATTCCCTCTCCCAAAATTATCCCAACCCCTTCAATCCTGGTTCAACCATTCAATTTGGGTTACCCGAAACAGCGGAAGTAACCCTGAAGGTGTTCAATATGCTGGGGCAACAAGTAGCCACGTTGGTAAACAACGAAAAAATGCATGCAGGCAGGCATTCGGTACAATTTGATGCAAGGAATTTAGCTTCGGGGGTGTATATCTATCGCATACATGCCGGAAGTTTTGTACAGACAAAGCGTATGATTTTGATTAAGTAGATGGATTATCAAAAGATTAACTTTTAAGCCTTTACTTGTTGCAGTAAAGGTTTTTTTATTGTTGTACTAAAATTCCTGCGGTCCTTCCTGGCAATTCAATAATTACTTCCGATTCGGTGCTTCTTACATCAAAATTTTTTAGTACCTCGGTATAGGTTGTCCCAAACTTTGTGGGAAGTGTGATACTTTGGGATCTGTCACTTGCATTAAATACTGCGATTACCTCGTGTTCTTCATCAAACCGGGAATAAGCGAGTAACTCGTTCTGATCGTCTATCACCAGGTATTCCAATTCTCCAAACGAAAGCACCGGGTTTGATTTCCGGATTTGAATGAGTTTTCGGTAATGGTCAAACCATTCATGGTTGAAGGAAACTTCGTTTGCAGGCCGGGGCAACCCGTTAGGATGTGTGGTTTCAGGTTCAAAGTCGTAATCAGGCCAGATGAGTGGTTTCCTGGTGGAAGGGTCGTCGGCTCCCCACATTCCCATTTCATCTCCATTCCAGATTTGCGGAGCACCTACATAGGTAAACTGCTGGGCCAGGATAAGTTCCATCGTTTGATAGGTTTCCGCATCCGGCTTGTCAATTTTATAATTCGGATCATCATCCGGCTTGGCGCGGTACTTATTCAGGTTTTTATTATAAATGGACGTTCCAAAACGGGGCACATCATGGCTGGCTGTCAGGTTCATCATTGCATAGTTGCTCTGCGGACGCAAATTGCTCATGAATGAATTCAGGCTATCCACATATTCACTCGCAGGTATTTTGTCGGGTGCTTCGTTAAAGAAATGACGGGTAGCCCGGTACCATCGATAATTCATAGGAGCATCAAACACATCTCCCCGAAGAACAGGTTCCGGGTCCAGCAAATGATTTGGGAACATTTCCCACCAAATTTCACCTAATAAATAGGCATCAGGATTAATATCGCGTACAAACACTCTGAATTCGCGCCAAAACCCGAGACCTACTTCCGCGGCCACATCTAAACGCAAGCCGTCAACTCCATCAGAAGGGTCTCCGTCTCCGTTTGGATCCATCCAACGGCGCGTTACATCAAAAATATGTTGCTTCGCGGCCTCACTGGCTATATTTGCTTCAAACACATAAACCCCCTCACTATGATCGGCCCGGTACGTTTCCCTGATTTCCGGCAGGGAATACACGCCAACCCAGCCCCGGTATGAAAATTCATCTTCAGGAGTTGAAGGATCATCAAATTCATCAACAAAGTACCAGTCGGCAAAATCACTTTCTTCCTGGTTCTCAAGGATATCTTTCCATGCCCAGAACTCAATTCCGGTATGATTCCACGAAAAATCCAGGATTACTTTGATATCCCTCTTGTGAAATTCTTCGATTACCTGGAGAAACATTTTATCAGCTCCGGTCCATACCCAGGTAGCAGGGTCAACAGGGTTTTCAGCAGCAATCATTTCCGCATCTTCCTGCGGGGTTGGGCCAAAGTTTCTGTCGATATGATGCCAGTTTCGTGGATCATACTTATGAAGTGAAGGGGCGTCATTTAATGGATTGAAGTAAATGGCTGTAACCCCCAGTGAATCCAGGTAATCCATTTTGTCGAGCACTCCCTGAAGATCCCCTCCATACCTACGAAGCTGGGCCTTTTGCCCGAAATAGGTTAACTCGTTTCCAAAGAAATCGGTCACATTATCCATTTCATCCCAGTATGTATCCGGCTCGTACCAGTCGTGGGTCCATGGGGTCACAGCCCAGTTCTCGGGATATGTTCCCGGATAAGATCCCCGGATATCTTCCAGCGTCGGATCGTTGGATGGGTCACCATTTCGGAATCGTTCAACAAAAATCTGGTACCAGATTACTTCTTTGCTCCATTCCGGTGGATCTTCAAAAGCAGTAGTTGCCGTTTCTTCGGGGGCACATCCGGATAAGCCGGTTATAAGCAACGCAATTACAACAAATAAGGAAAAAGGGGTGAATAGGGATGTTTTCATGAAAAAAAGTTCAAAGGAGATTCAGGTTAAGGCAGTGAAAGAAATCATTATTTCAAAATATAATCACCTCAAATTATGTTACCTTCTCAAATTCAAAGTTTTAAGGCTATTTTTTAATATGTACAAACAATCCAACCTTAAAAACCTTCTCATAGTAATGGTTATCGCGCTTAATGCCGGTTGTAGCCTCAAGACCGCAGAAATAATGAACCGGGAAGAAGCAATTGGCGAGAGGGAAATAGTAGTAACCATTGACCTGGTTAATGTATCCGAAGACCGCGTTTTTGTACAGGTCGATCCGGGCATGTTCACATCTGATACGGTTGTTTTCCGTTTGCCAAGAATTGTGCAGGGAACCTACGAGGTAAGCGATTTTGGAAGTTTTACAGAGGGGTTTGTAGCCTACAATTATGAAGATTCCGTTATCCAGGCAGAGAGAATAGATATCAATTCCTGGAAGATTCCAAATACGGGTGGATTTGATCGGCTTGAATACTATGTGAATGACACATTTGATATTGAGAACACAGAAACTCCCACCCCTTTTTCCCCATCAGGTACAAATATCCACCCGGAAGTGTTTGTTTTAAACCTGCATGGCTTTGTGGGGTATTTCGATTCTTTCCTGGAAGTTCCTTATGAAATTAATATCCAAAAGAACCCGGATCATCAAAGTGCATCCGCTTTACCAATGGTCAATTTTCCCATGTCAGAAGATAGCACCACTATCGCAGACACGTATATTGCTGAGCGTTATTTTGAAGTGACGGATAACCCCATGATGTATGGGAACCTGGATATAGAACGGTTTACAGTGGGAGATATAGAGATTGTTTTAAGTGTGTATTCCCCAAACCGAGTGTATTCCGCGAAAGAGATTAAAGAGACTGTTGCTACCATGATGGAAGCCCAGAAGGAATACCTGGGAGATATGAACAGCACCCCCCGGTATGATATATTCTTATACCTGACGCCGTATGGCCCCGAAGAACCTATTGGGTATGGGGCATTAGAGCATCATACTTCAACAGTGGTGGTATTACCGGAATGGCTGGATAAAACGGCTTTAGACGAAGCGATGACTGATGTGGTTTCTCATGAGTTCTTTCATATT
>JAKSCW010000376.1 GCA_022360375.1 Balneolales bacterium | reverse complement strand
ATGCCTCTCAGCTGGCCTCGGGCATGTACCTGTACCGGCTGGCTGCCGGTAATACCGTGCTCACTAAAAAATTAACCTTAATCAAGTAATCAGATTATGAATGTTGAACTTTTTGGCTTTGTCATTTCGATACCGACGGCGGTCGGGACGGGATCCTTCGAAATGACAGCGATGCAACATTCATAATTCAAAATTCTCCACTATGAAAACCTTAATTCCTTTATTCACTTTTGTATTTGTTCTTGTAATGTCGGTCGTCGTACTTGCACAACCGCCCGGGCTGCCCGCTACCCCTTCCCAGGCACCTATCGACGGTGGCCTTGGATTACTCGCTGCCGCGGGTGGTGCTTATGCCCTGAAAAAACTTCGGGATAAAAAGAAAATGAAAAACAACATAGAATAACCTATACATGATCGTCCGGGATGCCGGGCGATTGAAGTACAACACATGAGATCTTACAAATCTCAAACCACATATCGTTGAAAAGGTGTATGAAAGCACCTTTTCTTTTTACGCATGCTTTTCTTTATGACTCCGGCTGGTAGAAAACATACAGGCGGCCTTAGGCTACTTACTGCTGCCACTGGTGCTTATGCAATGAAAAAGCTTTGTGATAAAAAATGTGCAGAATAAAATATCCTTTTCCAGGTATTTGATGGGACTTGGCAGGAATGTTAGTGTTATTGGCACAATTTTTTGTTTCTGTAGTTTTAGTTTTAGTTTTAGCTAAGCAGTATTTAATAAACGTAACCTAAAATGAAGTGAGGGAGAAAGTTACAGTTATGGATTCCTCGAATCAGACCCTGAATTTGTACATCAACATATGACAAGCAAAAAATAGTTTTTGCGAAAAATCACCTTTTACTGAAACAACCCAACCCCTAAATAACTGGTTTGACTTTAGTAACGATTCATAATTGGGTATTCCTAACGATGAATTTTTGCTAGTCAAGTTAAAGTTAAACCACAAGTCATGGAAAGGGTGTGTGAAAGCACCTTTTCTTTTTTCACAGAAGCCTGGCTTCATTTAAAATTGTTTTCGTTAAACGATGGATCTCAAATTTCAGCGTGCAGTTTCGCTACATCAAAAAGGGGAGTTAACCAAGGCTATATCTCTTTACAGGGATATTCTCAACCAAAATCCAAACCATGTGGACAGCCTGGTAAACCTGTCGGCCATTGTTTATAACCAAAACCCTCAGGATTCACTTAACCTGCTTCGCAAAGCCAGGCAGATAGCTCCCGAAAATGCTTCTGTACATTTTAACCTTGGCAATATACTACAACGCCATGGATACCGGGAAAAAGCCATCCGGGAGTTCAGGCAGGTTATCCGGTTACAACCACAACATGCCGAGGCGTATTTGCGACTGGGAAACTTGTTTTCTGAAAGTAGCCGGCTTGAGGACGCTGTTTTTTGCTACAACAAGGCCTTCTACCTCAAGCCTGAAGATGTTCGGGTAGTAAATAATTTAACTGATCTGTTAAACCGCCAGGGTAAGTATGAAGAGGCCGAAGCGATGGCCAAAAAAACCTTACAATTGCACCCCAATCTATTTGAGGCACACGGCAATCTTGGGAATGTGTACAAAAACCAGGGGAACTATGAAAAAGCAGAGTTTCATTTTAAAGAAGCTTTGAAGTTAAACCCGGATCAATCGCTGGTTTTATATCACCTTGGTGCCACCTTGTTGTACAGCAATCGCCACAAAGAAGCCTCTGAACACCTTAGAAAATCACTGGAAATTGACCCAACTTTCTACCAGGCCCATTCCAGCCTGGTGTACGCCATCAATTACATTGAGGAACCTACGCAACAAGACATTTTTGAAGAGCATGTACAGTGGGGCGTACAACACAGCCACGGGATAAAAGAGCAGGGATGGCCATGGATTGAAAGGACGCCGGAAAAAAAATTACGGGTTGGGTTTGTATCTCCTGATTTTAAAGCCCATGTGGTGGCTTTGTTTATCCAACAGCTTTTCAAACATTACGATAAAGAGCATTTTGAGTTTATTGGCTACGCCGAGGTTGAAAAACCGGATAATTTTACCTCAACATTTATGTCTCTTCTGGATGGATGGAGATCCACCATTGGAGTTTCCGATGAGGAAGTGTACGAAACTATAAAAGGTGATCAGATAGATATATTGATCGATTTAGCAGGGCATACCGCGGGTAACCGGTTAAAAATGATGTCTATGAAACCTGCTCCTGTTCAAATTTCTTACCTGGGCTACATTAATACCACCGGGGTAAAGGAAATAGATTACCGTTTTTGTGATGCTTATGTGAACCCTTCTGAAACCCAAAACTATTACACAGAACAGTTATTCCCCCTGCCCAATAGTTTCACCTGTTACGAACCCATTAACCCAAGCCCCCCGGTATCAGAAACCCCGGCTTTGACGAACGGCTATATCACGTTTGGTTGTTTTAATAACACGAACAAACTTTCTCCGGCTACTATTAAGCTTTGGTCTGAACTGATCCAGGCTTTACCCGGTTCAAGGCTTATGCTTAAGTCTTCTCATCTTAACGATGAACACACCATTGAACGATTCAAAACTCAATTTCTGGCACATGGAGTAAGCGAACGTGCACTAATTTTTGAAGGTTCCAGCGAGATTTATGAATACCTTCAGTGCTACAGTAAGATTGATATCGGGTTAGACCCGTTTCCTCATAACGGTGGTACTACTTCCCATGATATGTTATGGATGGGTGTTCCTATGATTACTATGGAGGGGGATCGTTATGTAAGCCGGTTTGGAGTATCTATATTAAACAATCTGGGCTACCCTGAGTGGATCGCTTTAAATGAAGATGAATATATTCAGAAGGCCATGGATTTAGCCTCAGATGTGAGGTTACTAAACAACATCCGGTCAGGCCTTCGCCAGGAAATGGAAATATCTCCTCTTTGTGATGGTATAGAATTTACTTCCAATTTTGAAAACGCTTTAAAAACCCTGTGGAATAACTTTTGTAAACAACAAATACTATGAATCAACCAACCCAACAGCAGCAACCTGTAAAACTCGAAATTTCAGGATCCCGGCAGGTAACATCGTGGATGGCAGAACAACGTGTAAGCCTCGGCTTCTCCACCTATCAAACCGGGAAAATGTTCCTGATCGGCATACAACCGGATGGAAGAATGTCCATTTTTGAACGAACCTTTAACCGGGCTATGGGAATGTGGGGGAATGAACAAACGCTGTTATTAAGCTCGTTATATCAATTGTGGCGGTTCGAAAATGTAGTGCCTAAAGGGCAACATCATAATGGGTATGACAAAATGTATGTGCCTACTGTTGGTTTCAATACCGCTGATATTGATATCCATGATGTGGTTCTGGACAAGGATGGGGAGATTTTTTTTATAAACACTCTATTCAGTTGCCTGGCTAAACCGAGCATAACACACAGTTTTGAACCGGTTTGGAAACCGCCTTTTATCTCGAAGTTAGCAGCAGAAGACCGCTGCCATATGAACGGGTTAGCCATGAAAGATGGAAGCCCGAAGTATGTCTCTATCGTAGGTAAGTCGGATGTGGCTGATGGATGGAGAGATCACCGATCCAGCGGGGGCTTAATTATGGATATTGAAACGGAAGAGATTGTGGCTACCGGAATGAGTATGCCGCATTCCCCCAGGTGGTACAATAATGCCCTGTACGTATTAAACTCCGGAACCGGGGAATTTGGAAAAATAGACTTTGAAAAAGGCGTTTTTGAACCCATCGCTTTTTGCCCGGGTTACCTGCGTGGTATGGCCTTTCATCGCAACTTTGCCATTGTTGGTACTTCAAAAAGCAGGGATAACAAAACCTTTACTGGCT
>JAKSCW010000190.1 GCA_022360375.1 Balneolales bacterium | reverse complement strand
TACCCGAATCCCTTCAACCCTTCCACCACTATTACCTACCAGGTAAAAGACCCGGGAATGGTTACACTCACCGTGTATAACCTGTTAGGGCAGGCCGTACAGGTTCTTGTGAACGAGCATCAGACTGTGGGAAGTTACTCCGCCCTCTTTGATGCCTCCTCTCTCGCTTCCGGTTTCTATTTCTATCGCTTAGAAGTGAATGACTTTGTTAACACAAAAAAAATGATGCTTATAAAATAAACTTGAACACAACCCTAAAACCCTTTAGCGGAAAGCTAAGGGCTTTTATTTTAAAAACTGAATGAAATCCTAACTCTAAATAATTCTCTTACAGAATAAGTACCTTTCCCCTACACATACACTACATTTGTTATTACTTGTAACATTTTGCAATATCCTTGCTGTATTAAGCTCACCTACTAAATTAAGTCAGTTGTATGTATATATTTTCGAGGTATTACAGGGTAATTGCCCTGTCCTTTTGTATGTTGATCATTTCAACACCGCTATTGGCCCAAAATATTTCCATACCGGGAATCACAGGGGTTGACTTTGACACCACTGGAGGAAGCTACACAATAGCCTTCTCTGATAATTTCAATGTGCATGGCATTGATGTAACTTCATCTTCCTTATCTCTCAGTTATAATGCGGATGACGAAACACTTTCACTTTATGGAGATGCTTCTGCCTCTTTTGACGGTGAGAGCATGGATGTTGGGTTTGGAGATGCTGATAATCCCGGTCTGGTGATAACCAACGGGGCTCTTACATCGGTCTCTTTAAGTATTACCTCCGCTTTTACATTGAGGTCATTATCTATAACACCAAATAATCTTGGATTTAGCTGGACCTCCGGCTCAACCTCATTCTCTATCTATGGTGCTTTAACAGCTAATCTTGGTTCTGATACTATAGATGCCAGTCTTGGAGATATAAATGAGCCCGGAATCGTAATCGATAATGGAGATATCACTTCAATCAACATGTCAATATCCGCAGAGTTCTCCATACAAGGACTTACCATTACTCCTACAGATCTGACCTTTGAATATGATGAAAGTAATGCTCAATACGAGATCTATGGAGATATTACAGCGGGTTTTGATGGTAATACCATAGCCGGAAGTTTAGGAGATGCAACTACCCCTGGATTTGTAATTACAAGTGGGGCCTTGAGTAGCCTGAATATTGGAGTAACGGGAGACTTTTCGCTTGAATCTCTTACTGTCAGCCCGGACGCCCTCACCTTTCAATGGGATGCTGCAAGCAGCCATTTTGAGATTTTTGGTTCGGCATCCATCTCATTCAGCAGTAACACTGCAGATATCGGCTTAGGAGATGACTCAACACCCGGATTAGTGATCGAATCCGGGAGCATTACATCCTTGAATATGTCACTCACTACCGATTTCTCCATTGATGGACTGACTATTTCCCCTGATAACCTGACTCTGGCCTACTCAAGTGCAGATGATGAATACCAGGCCTTTGGGGATATTGAAGTGGACCTGGATGGAAATACCGTAAACGGAGCGCTCGGTGATTCTGATAATCCTGGCTTTGTGATTGACGGTGGCAACCTGACCAGTTTTAATATTGAAGTAAGCGGAAACATTGACCTGAAAGGAATCTCACTCACTTCTGATGGCCTTACCTTTGAATATGATGCTACCAGTGTTCATTTTGAAATGTATGGATCAGCCACCACCACCATTGACGGTAACTCTATTGATTTAGCTTTAGGTGACGCGGACGATCCCGGAGTAATCGTTGATGGTGGCTCTTTAACTCACATCAATTTTGGGATTACTGCCGATTTTGACATGAAGGGAATTACCATCTCCCCTACTGACCTAACTTTAGAATATGATTCCGGGAATGATTACTACGAATTTTATGGTGATTTAACCGTTAAATTTGATGGAGAAGAAGTTGATGCCAGTTTCGGGGATGCGGATGATCCTGGCATGGTGTATGACAGTGGCAGTATTACTCACATCAATTTTGGAGTAACGGCTGACTTTTCTGTAAAAGGAATAACTGTTTCTCCTGACGCTTTTACCTTCGAGTATGACTCAGACAATGAATCCTTCGAAATGTATGGTTCTGTTGCCGTAAAATTTGACGGTGAAGAAATAGATGCGGGTATGGGCAATGCGATCGATCCAGGCCTTGTATTTTATAACGGAAGTATTACTCATGTAAACTTTGGTCTCACCGCTGATTTCGAAATTAAGAGTCTTGCCGTTATTCCCACTAACCTCACTTTTGAATACGACTCAGGAGACGATCACTTCGAAATGTATGGAGATCTCACCTTCAAAATTGGCAGTGATGAAGTAACAGCTAATATGGGTGATGCGGATGATCCCGGACTCACTTATACGAACAATTCCATCCAGCATGTAAATATTGGGGTAACTTCCGATTTTAACCTGGAAGGACTTAAAATAAAGACCAATGACCTGGGTGCTGAATGGAATAGTGGTTCCGACTATCACATCTACGGAGATGCCGATTTAAGCATCGATAGCGAAAATATTGATGTGGATTTCGGGACCTTTGACAGCCCCGGAATTGTGGTTCGCAATGGAAGTCTTCACTCCTTTGAAGTGGATGTGAACAGCGACCTGAAGCTTGGGAACCTGGAGGTAGAAACCAAAGACCTGGACATTAAGTATTCCAGCAGTAAATATGAAGTTACCGGTGAGATGTCGATTACCGAGGTGTTCTCACTTTCTGTCACCTTAGGTGAAGGAGACCAGGGAGGCCTCGAAATTGATGTAAGCCAAAGTGAGCCCCGGTTTAAAGTGGAAGCTCTCGAAATTGACATCGAGCACGCAAACCTCGGAGCCAAAGATCTTAAAAAACTTGATCTGAAATTCAACAGCAATGGAATCGAAGAATCGGATGTAAGCGTGGTATTCCCCCAGGGATGGGAAATTGATGCCATTATGAAGTTCACAGGAAACCCGGCAAAACTGAATAGCATCGAAATTGACTATCGCGCCAACAATATTGCGGAGGCCATTGAGATTTTTGAAGGAATACAGCTTACCCTGTTAGGTGCCTCGGTAGATAACTTAACTAAACCTTCCGAGCTCACGGTAACCGGTACTATCGAAACCATTTATGGCGGTGGATTTACTCTTGCAGGAGAATCAGCTACCCTGCTTCAAATGAGGGATGAAGTCACCATCAAACCAAACTTCTTTGAAATACAAGGAGATGTTAATGTAGGAGCTTACCGCTCGGGTAACGATTCCTGGCATTCCCTGATCGGAAGTGGTCATATAGACCTCTCAATTGGTACTGTAACCTATCAGAACTTCCCCTTTATGAATCCACAAATATGTGAAACATTCGAGCTACTTGGTCTGTTCACATGTACTACAAAAACCTGGACCGGCGTCAGAGCAGATGCCGATGTAAAGATCCCCGGAGATCCACTCATCGAGGCAAAAGCTACCGTAACTCTCGATACCCACAAAGACTTCGATGCATTAATAGATGTGGAGTTTATCGTTCCGCATTGGGTTCCTTTTATCGGAGGAAAGCATTATGGAAGTGTGGACGGTGCCGTTCGTTATAAGCACGGAGATTTAAGCCACAGTTATGGAGCAGGCTGGGTACGTATCAAAACCTTCTGGCATACCTATCATACCGGGGCTAAATATACTTTCGGTAACAGAAAAGTATCCAGTATTGGCAGTGGTTCCATTAGTGCCATCCAAAGAGATATCAATAACGACCAGAGCAAAGCAGTTGCCAGTGATGCTCCTCCTCAAATCACTGTTCATACCTTTGATGTGCCAAGCCCTAATCCAAATTCCATGCTCATCGAAATTGACTGGGCAGGACCCGCGGATTCTGCACTTATCACGGTAGTAGGTCCTGAAGGAAATTATGAGCTTACCAAAGCGGTCGTAGTATCAGAAAATGATAGCACCACCACCCCCACACTATCTTATGAAGAAAATATGGACGTCGTGGTGGGCGATACCTCCTCTATCTTTTTGTACACCACCCCTTCCTCCTTCAATGAGGATTCTACTTTAGTAGAAGCAAGATTATTAGATGGACGCCATCAACTGGTCATCTTCTATTTTAATGAAGCTACCGCTATCGACACCGTTACCTTCAATCCACAGTGGCAGGCTCCGGAAGCCTCAATGTCTGCCGTTAAAACCGAAGATAACAGGTTTGACCTGGAAATCGATTAGTGGAGTACACTTCCTGATTCCACAATCCTCTCTTTCTATGCCACTTCTGCAGGTATTAATGAAGGCGGAAAACTTATTGACCATGTATATGCCACCAATTTCGACGAACATGGTTTTGGAACCGAAAGCTTTGAACTTATCCCCGATTTCATTGTGGAATCCGATACCCTGTATTTCTATGGGATTATTG
>JAKSCW010000192.1 GCA_022360375.1 Balneolales bacterium | reverse complement strand
TCAAATTGAAGAGCCTGAATTAAAAAAGTACCTGCAATTTTTGATCAGCATTTATTTG
The DNA here is from genome assembly GCA_022360375.1 of Balneolales bacterium. Classification (GTDB taxonomy): domain Bacteria; phylum Bacteroidota; class Rhodothermia; order Balneolales; family Balneolaceae; genus HXMU1420-13. Next base: position 3,139 of record JAKSCW010000192.1, on the reverse strand, counting down.
AAGGACAACCAACAGCGATGGTTATTGAATGCCGATGGGGAGTACACAAAAGTTGAGAAAGGAAAAGGGGTTAGAAAGATTTCGATACACAAAGTATTGATGAATCATATGCAGGATTCAGCAATACCCATTCCTATGGCTAACAGGTAAAAAATCTATTCGTCCGTTTCTATTTCGGTATACCCCAAATCGTAGTTCAGTTTTTGAATCAGAAGGAAAGATGGCTCACGAAAAACACCATCCAGCAAATATGCCTGGAAAACGGCTTCCCGTGCTTTTTCAAGCTCATTCACATTTGCGTAGGCATTTCCAAGATACCAATAGGCTTTTTCCTCTATCATTTTGCTTTCGGAAACCCGATCTAACGCAAAAAGGAATGCTACTATAGAGGAATCATACTCTGCTGTATTGTAATAGACAATGCCTTTATTCAAAAAAGCTTTAGAACTGTAAGGTTCTACATCATAGTCACGAATTACTTGATTAAAAAGAGAAAGTGCGCGGTTTGGGTTTCCTGCAACAAGCTCACTAAAACCAAGGTTAAGGATAGAATCGGCAGCAAAAACAACCATTTCTTTTGCGCGAATTCCATTAGAGGTTTCAATCTGATCAATCCCGATTTCTGCAACTAAAAATTCATTAAGGCTGGTTTTGCTTGGAATCTGAAAAAGTTGAACAAGAGCAACTAATACCAATACCGCAGCTGCAGCGGCATGCCAGGTCCAGGTAGGAAGAGATTTAACCGGAGCTTTTTTTGAGGAAGCACTTTCCTTTTTGATCAGATCATACACTCCAACCTCGAGCTCCAGATCATCCAATAAGGCTGGATTTTTTGCAAACTCTACCCAAAGATCTGAAATCTGTTCTTCAGTGAGTTCCCCCTTTACATAGGCATCTATCTGTTTTTGTATGTCTTTGTTTATGTCACTCATGGCTAATCTAAATTCACAGAATGTGAAAATGCTTCACATTCTGTATAGTAAGATCGTTTTAAAATGAACTCCTTACACTAAAGCGTTAATTTTTTTTGGCAGCAATCCTTAAGTAGTTTTAAAATTCTGTGTTTTTTTGTCCAGGCGTTGTTTACTGAAATTCCAAAATGATCTGCAACAACTTTAGCTTCATCTCTGGGGTGATTAAACCAGTACTGTATGTATTCCTTAAAATCCTTTTTTAAAGAATTCATGCATTCCCGCAAGATTTTTTGACGCTCTGCCTCGAGCAAATTGTTCAGCTGATCTCCATCCTTAAAATATTCATCCTCATTTAAATCTGTATGAACATCTTTTTGTTTACTTAATACCTTTAAATATTCGTTTCTGGCAGTTTTAAATAAATAGTAAATAATAGTATCGGGATTGTTGATCTTATCTTCCTTGATCTTTTCAATGCATAGCATCAGGGTGCTTTGCGCGCAATCTTCTGCGTCCTGGTGGGAAGCGTCGTAACGAACCTTCAGAAACTTAATAAGCACACCAGTAATAACTGGAACCAGCGTGTTTATTTGCTCAGTATGGTTTTCCTGAACAGCATAAACAAAATTAGAATAGTCCATGGTGCGTATTAATAAGTTTTTTGGCAGAGGAAAATAACATTCATTCCTAAAAAGAAAATGAGGAATTTAATGGGTGAAGCATGTAGTTTAAGGTATGTACCGTGTCCAACTTAATAACTTCGAAGGCCCTTTAGACTTATTGCTCTTTTTTATTAAGAGAGACGAGCTGGATATATATGACATCCCAATTTCATATATCACAGAACAATTTTTGGAATTTGTATATATGATGGAAGAATTAGACTTAGATGTTGCCAGTGAATTTGTACTTATGGCAAGCATGCTAATGTCTATAAAGGCAAAAATGATGTTGCCAAGGCAGGAAAGTGATGCCGAGGAACTGGATGAAAATGACCCCAGGTATGAATTGGTTCAGCGGCTGTTAGAATATAAGCGCTACAAGGAAATGGCCGGGAAGATGGCGGATATGGATGAAAATGCAAGAAAGGTGTACGAGAGAGGGTATGTGGAAGAAGATATAGTTAAGAAGCAGGCTACTGGTGAAGCCCTGAAAGATGTTACCATATTTGACCTTATTTCTGCGTTCAGAAAAGTGTTAAGTGATATTGAACGGCAGAATATTGTTCATAAAGTGGAAAAGGTGGAAACCACCATTGAGCGGCAAAGTGAATTTATTCTGTATACACTTCAAAACACCGGAAAACAAACATTTAGGCAATTATGTGCCGGGATGAAAAGCAAAGTAATAGTGGTAGTAACTTTTCTTTCCGTTTTAGAGATGATTAAAGAGCAACAAATCCACTTGTTTCTCGAAGAAGACCCCACCGAGTTTTACATTGACCTAAAACCCATTGATGAATTATTGGGGCATAACTAACTTTTTTAACATGCGAAATCTTGCAGTAGTTTTTCTTGCTGGTTTTTTAGGGCTTTCCTGCAGCGCTTCCAAAACACCGCTATTGGTGCCACAGCCCTCTATTGAGAATTTTCAAAATGTAATAAATGAAGAAGGGTTAAGAGCAGATTTAACCATATTGGCCAGTGATTCTCTTGAAGGGCGGGCAACCGGAACCAAGGGGTTAGACCTGGCTGCAGACTACCTGGCAAAACGCTATGCAAGCATAGGGCTTGATCCGGTGGGAGATGATGGCACTTATTTCCAGCATTTTGACTTAAACCAACCCATCATTAACGGTTATGACTACCAGGTGTTTGATTCGAATGGCAATGTATATGATGAGTCCTCATTCAACGAGGCAAGTCTCGGAAATTTCAGAACGTGGTGGCCCGGAACCGCAGGAGTAAAGGGTGAGGTTGTTTTTGTGGGCTACGGAATAAAAAATGAAACGGTTAACCAATACCCGGAAGAAGCCAAAGGAAAATGGCTGTTAGCTTTTTTTGAACGATCGAATTATTCAACCATCCAGCAACAGGTAACCGAAAAAGAAGCGTTGGGAATGATTTTGATTATGGATACCGACGATGATTATTTCACAAATCAGGCCACTGATATGCAGGCAGGTTTTGGTACCCCGGGGTCTTTCTCTTTGAAGTATCTTGAGGACGAATCGATAATGAAAGCTGCCGTACACATGATTAAACCTGGTTTTGCAGCGGCAATAT